>SYDV01000183.1 GCA_005801395.1 Planctomycetia bacterium
ATAATTAATCTCATCCGTTTGGAATTGCCTTATATTTCAAAAGAAGAAGAACCCGCGATTAAGGAATCTGCGCCTTTGGTCACTAGCGATGATCCGGTCGCATTCCTTGCTGAAAAAGTTAGTCCGATTAATGTAATGGTGTAATAGCTGTCTGCACAGATTTACGTCGTATATTGTTTTGCCGCAAGAGATCATGCACTATAGTTAGTGTGGTCTGTAAATAATTGGCATCAGTTACATTACCTTGCGGCGGAACGTGAATAAAACCTGAAACGGGAATCGTTGTATTATTACAATGGTAGAGAAGATAATTGCACAAAAAATCACCGGCATTGGTACTGAAGAGTACGGGCAGGGGATAATCTAAGTGTTCATTAAGGGTGTACTGCAAACGCGATCGAATGCGTATCGGCTTGCCGTTGGCAATAATAGCTCCATCGCCTTCAATGCCAAATTCATCGACGCCGACCATTGAGTTTTTACCAAAGAGTTCAACAGCAACGACGCCTTGGTAACCTTCACCAAGCCCAATGATGCCGCGAATGTTTTTCCCTCTAATTTTTTGCTGCATAAACTCGTCGACTTGTTTCCAACCCACGTCAAGCACATAAAACTGTACCTGATTTAAATCTGGCTGAGAGCGCAAGGCATTAAGCACCGTTTCTGAGCCGTTTTTTGCTCGGCCATTAAATGAACGATAAGCTGTAACGATAAAAACGCCTTCATCATTAGCTTGGTTTGCGAAGGTGCTCGGTGGCAATGCATCTTCAGCGTAAATGGTAGTCATCATGGCTACACTGCAGAAACAGGCCATTAAGGCGGAAAATTTAATATGAGAGCACAACATACGGACCTTACTTCGCTGGAGTCGTGATGTATTTATACGCCGTTAAAGCATTGCCTGAAAAATAGCGCTGAGTAGCGGTCTTACTTTTCGTCGACGTGCAATAATCCATGACCACGCTGTGGACATGAGCATATGATGCGCTGTGTAAGCAGACTGGCCAATTACTACCATAAATGACGCGCTCATCACCGAAATGATTCCATAACGCATCCATGGTTGGTTTATAAAAGGCGACATCACGTGGCGCGGCGCCGTCCCTTTTGCCAGTGGCTTCAGCAAGTGCGGATACTTTACAATAAATATTTGTTTGCTTTGCGCATAACTCGAGAGCAGTCATCCATTCTGCTGGTGGTTCTTTGCTGTCAATTTTTACACCTGCGCAATGATTAAGAATGATGCGTAGATGCGGGATTTTTTTACTAAGCGTGGTAATGGCAGCAAGATTCTGTGTGTTGCAATGTAAATCTAAGGAACGATCAGCGTCCGCTAATTTGGTGAGTGCGGCAATAAAATTATCATTATCAACTTGTTTGGTCACTTCTTGGCCGCGAATACGAATCCCGCGATACTTATTAAATTTACAAAAACGCGCAAGATTATCAGAAAACTGTGCGTCAAGTGGATCGAGATTGCCCACGCAGCCAACGATAAACGGATCATTTTGAGCCAGATCTAGTATCCACTGATTATCCTCTAGCCAATTACTGGCTTCGACAATGACCGTACCAGTGACGCCCGCCGGAACGGCCACCGCGCGATAGTCGGCAGGTAAATATCGTCGGTATAATAACGTGTCTTTCACGGGTGGCCACGGCACGCCGAGGGGGCGGGTGGGATCGTAAAAATGCGTATGCGTGTCTATAATCGTATCGACTTTTCGATCATCGGCGTGAATAACACCTGGCAAGGCAGCGCCGACTAGGGATGCCATGACCGTTGCCGTAGCGGTTTGTAACGTTTGTCTGCGAGTTAGATGCATGGTGATATTACTCGATTAGCGGTTATGAAAGGCAGTACTCACGAGTTGAGTGATAGTTGACAAGCGCTTAGTGGTCAGCGTTTATAGAGAGGATCAACCACAGTGATAAGATTAGGGAGTCTGGTGAGTCGGTTGTGGCAGCAGTGCTCTTGCATACATACGTCTTCAGGATGAGCACATGACTCCAGGGCCGTTACTGCTTTTACCAGATCCCGAGGCGACGGCGCGTTTGGGATCCGCATTGGCCAGTTCTTGTGTGTTGGGTGACTATATTGCCTTAGATGGACCGCTGGGCGCTGGTAAAACGTCGTTAGTGCGTTCTTTGGTAGCGGCATTAGGTGGCGATCCGGCGGTGGTCGCGAGTCCGACTTTCACCTTGCTCAATCGTTATGAAGCACGTTTACCAGTGGTACACGTGGATGCCTATCGCTTGCAAGGTGCCACGGCTTTAGCCGGATTGGGATTCGATGAGATGGCAGAATCCGGACTTGGCATTGTTGAATGGGCATCGTTGGTGCCCGGGGCATTTTCAGCCGCCTACACTTGGCGGATTGTTTTGGATCACCGCCCCATGGGTAGAACAGCGTTGGTGGAACCACCAACCGGACGAAGCGTTCCATGGTTGCAAGCATGGGCGTGAACCAGAGCGTAGTCGTGGGGATCAGAAGCGCATGAAATTAATGAACCGTTCGTTGAGCGAGTGTTGATATGTCAGCTGAAATTCCGCCCAAAACGCATCCCGTTTCTGATCCAACACCGACCACCGAATTGCCATTTCTGGGTGATAAACGTGTCGATCAGTCAGCTA
>SYDV01000184.1 GCA_005801395.1 Planctomycetia bacterium
ATCATTTGCCGCCAACCCAGCCGTCGCGCGAGCGGCATTGCAAGCTGGTATTAGCTATTTTGACTTAACCGAAGACGTCGCCACCACCCGTGCGGTCGCTGACGTTGCACGGCAAGCAAAGCCTGGGCAAATATTTATGCCGCAATGCGGTTTAGCTCCTGGGTTTATTTCAATTGCTGGTCATCACGTCGCTAAAGGTTTTGATACGTTAGATGAAGTGAAATTACGGGTGGGTGCGCTATCACAATTTCCTACCGGTGAACTTAAATATAATTTAACGTGGTCAACGGATGGATTAATTAATGAATACTGCAATCCCTGTGAAGTAATTCATGATGGGCGAAGAATAGAAGTGCTCCCTTTAGAAGGATTAGAACATTTCTCATTGGATGGGGTTGACTACGAAGCCTTCAATACCTCCGGCGGTGTTGGTAGCCTGTGGGAAACGCTGCATGGCCGGGTACGAAATTTAGATTACAAAACTATTCGCTATCGTGGACATCGCGATTTAATCGCCTTTTTAGTAAACGAACTGAGATTAGGCGAACGTCGTCCGATCTTAAAAGATATTCTCGAACATGCCGTCCCCGTTACCTATCAAGATGTCGTACTGATCTTCGTTACCGTCACGGGCAAGAAAAACGGTCAATTTACGCAAGAAACTGACGCGCGAAAAATATACCACGGTCAACGTTTCGGCGAAGAATGGAGCGGGATTCAAATCACCACGGCAGCAGGCATTTGTACCGCGCTTGATTTACATCATACCGGTAAATTGCCATCACAGGGATTTGTGCGCCAAGAGCATATTGATCTAACGGTATTTTTGGCCAATCGCTTTGGTATGAATTACGAATCACTCTAAGTATCGATACATGAAAAGGTGAACGCATGATTTCCGTGAATACTGTAGAAAAATTAGCCTTAAACCGTCACACAGGAGGCTGTGCCATCGGACCCGATTGGCACCGTACACATGGTGAACCATTGGTTGCGCGTTCACCCATAGACGGATCTTCATTATCCACCATCGCCGCCGCGAAACCCACTGATGTTCAACAAGCCATAACGGCTGCAACCGAGGCATTTCACCAATGGCGAATCGTGCCAGCGCCACAACGCGGTGAATTTATTCGTCGCTTAGGATTAGGGTTTCGCGAATATAAAGCAGAATTAGCCGCGTTAATAACTCTTGAAGTCGGGAAAATTCACCAAGAAGCCTTAGGCGAAGTACAAGAATGCATCGACATCTGCGAATTTGCGGTGGGATTATCGCGTCAATTGCATGGACTCACCATCACCAGTGAGCGCCCACAGCATCGCATGATGGAACAATGGCATCCGCTTGGCCCCATTGGCGTTATTACGGCGTTTAATTTCCCCATGGCGGTATGGGCCTGGAACACAGCGATTGCGGTGGTCTGCGGAAATCCCGTGATTTGGAAGCCGTCTGAAAAATCGATGTTGTGTGCTTATGCCTGTCATCAGCTCGCCGTTTCCGTCATGTTGAGCATGCCCTCAGTACCGAAAGGACTTCTGAGTGTCGTACAAGGTCGCGCAACCATTGGCGAAGCCCTCGTCACGGACGCACGAATATCATTAGTTTCCGCTACCGGCTCAGTCCGCATGGGGCAAGCCGTTGCCGCTGCCGTGGCGCCACGCCTTGGGCGGACGTTACTGGAATTAGGCGGAAATAACGCAGCAATCATTACGCCTTCCGCTGATCTGGATCTCGCCATTCGCGGCGTAGTTTTTTCCGCCGTTGGCACCTGTGGCCAGCGTTGCACGACACTGCGCCGATTATTCGTTCATCGCTCCCATCGCGATGCCGTCATCAAACAATTAACCACCATTTATCAACGCCTCGCGATCGGCGATCCGCGCACCAATGTTTTAGTCGGCCCACTGATTGATGAAGCCGCTGTCGCCAACATGGACCACGCGCTCACGTTAGCAAAAGCACAAGGCGGAATTGTTTATGGAGGAGGTCGACTCAGCGAGAACGTTCCTCACGGTGGCGCTTATGTACGACCAGCGTTGGTCATCATTGCGCACGATGCTGCGGTGGTGCAAGAAGAAACCTTCGCCCCAATTCTTTATCTCTGTCTGTATGATTCTATAGAGCAAGCGATAACCATGAATAATAGCGTCGCACAAGGATTGTCCTCCGCCATTTTCACCAATGACCTGCGCGAAGCCGAATATTTCCTATCCCCTGCTGGCAGCGACTGCGGCATCGCCAATATTAATATCGGCACCTCCGGCGCGGAAATTGGCGGCGCATTTGGCGGCGAAAAGATGACTGGTGGAGGCCGCGAATCCGGTTCCGACGCTTGGAAAACCTATATGCGACGTACCACCAACACGATTAACTATTCCAGAGAACTGCCCCTTGCGCAGGGCATTTCATTCGACGTTTATTAATATCAGGTGGTAATTTCAGCGCGAGAACGCTCTAATTCACGAAACTGCGACGGGGTCTGGCCAGTAACTTGTTTAAAATCCCGACTAAAAAAGAAGCGATCGTGGTAACCGACTTGTTCGGCGATGCGTTTAATCGCTTCATCGCTTTCCACTAGTCGCCGTTTTGCATTGGTGATGCGTTCGCGGCGTAGCCAGTCGATGGGGCTGGTGCCCATGGCCGTTTTAAACAGGCGATTGAAATGACTGGCACTCAGTCCACAACGCTGGGCTAATTCAGCAACGCGGAAGGGTTGGAAATAAAATAAGCGCATTTGTTCAATGGCTGGCTGTAATACGGGATTG
>SYDV01000185.1 GCA_005801395.1 Planctomycetia bacterium
ATCAAGGTGCCCAGCGCCGTGCTGGTCAGTGCGATGGCGATGTAGACGATCGCGGCGTTCGACGGGGCCGGGGCCACGGTGACGGCGAGGAGGGCCACCACCAGCGCGCCGACCAGGGCCACCACCCAGTAATAAGGGCTAGGGTATTTTCTTTTGCGACTGCAGAAAGGCTGGAGCCATTTTGCCGATAACAGATTAACCGAGGCAAATGGCCCCAGCCTTTCTGCAGCCCATGATTTTGCGCCCGTATAAGAATTAAGTGGTCAAACACGCAGGACTTCCGGACCTCCGGACTTCCGGACTTCCGGACTTCATAACGGACTCCCAAGACATCCCCCCTACTCCACCCTCGACAGAACAAACAGTTAGCGCACGCTGACAAGCAATGTCGGCTGAACCCATTTTGGACCATCCTAAAACGCAGCGGCTCCACCCGTGGCTACCGTGGTTGGCATTCGGCGTCGTCGTCGGTGGAACCGATCCGCTAGCGGTATCTTTTGTCTTTGGCGTCGATTGGTCGCCCATGACCTGGTTTATTCTTATTGGACTGCCTTGTATCGCGGTCGGTCTCGGAATCGCTCACATCTACCGTTGGGCGGGACGTTGGCTCATTTTTGCTGCAGCGGCGTTGTTAGGTGGAGCTTTAGCACATGGTTGGGATCCCGCTCCACCGCATAATGAGCCACGGCTGATGGCCGTTAGTGGCATGGTTACCTCAGTTAAATGGACGGGCATTAGTCAAGGTTTTCAAATGGCACCGCAACAAGTGTTGCAACCAGTGGGCATGCCTGCACCACGACGGTTATTTGTACGCGCAGATCAAGCATATGCCTTTACCCCAGGAGATCACGTCGTCGCGCGCGGATTATGGCAACGAGGTACGCGGGGCGATGAATTAAAAGCAACCGAAACGGAACTCATCACCACGCGTGAAGCTGGGCCGCGAGGTTGGGCGTGGTCATCACTCGCCCAATTAGGAACCCACCGCACGCTTGGCGAGTCCTTAATTTTAGGGATTGGTGATCCGCCAGAAAAAGCGGCATTTCGCCAATCTGGTTTATTACATATTTTAGCCGTCAGCGGCGCACATCTTGCCATCGCTGCCGGATTAGGCGCGTGGATTTTACGCGTTCTTGGTTTGTCATGGGCCGCCCGCCTGTGTGCATTGGGTGTCCTTATTATTGGCTACACGTGGCTAACCAGCGCCGCTCCCGCCACCATGCGCGCCCTCGCCATGGGTTTGGCCTTAGTGCTTGCTGGTTTATGTGCACGTGAACCACATCGCTTAGCCGCCGTATCGCTCGCAGCATTAGCTTTGGTGGTTATTAATCCCGCAAACGCCAGTGACCTTGGTTTTCAACTCAGCTTAGTTGCAGTGCTTGGAATTATTACCCTCGGTTTAGATTTGGTGCGCCTACGTCAGCAATGGTTACCGTTGCAACCATGGCCACTGGATCGACCCGTCTGGTGCGGCGTATTAGCCAGCACGCGCATGGCCTGCGATGGACTCGCGATTGGGTTTGCCGCCTGCCTCGCCATTACGCCATTATTGGCGTGGGTCTTTGGGACAGCCAATCCGTGGTCACCGCTAACCACCTTGGCTGCAACGCCACCAACCACCCTCGCACTCTGGGCCGGGCTTCCCTACATTGTCTTGGATGGCCTATGGCCCAACGGTCCGTGGGATGGTTTGGTCGTTATTGTCGACGCCAGTTTAGCCACGTTAGTGACTATCGTTAATTGGAGTGCCACCCTACCCGGCGCACAACTCGTCTGCGGTTATCCTGGTGCGCTCACCATGATTTCCTGGCCGATTCTATTTTTACCGGTTCGTGATTATATTGATATCGTGACGCGATTGTTGGCGGTCATTTTATTGTTATTTTGTTGGTGACTTTTTTTGCCGGATATCCCTCAGCAGAAAAATAACATCTAACGATTTTTTCTGCGTCCCAGAGGGACAACCCGCTGCCAGCCCGGGGTGAAACCCCAGTTAATGAATGACCTATTTGAACAAGCCCTGGAAGGGCGGCGTATTCAATTAAAAAATCGATCCAGACACCTCTAGGATAAGGAATTTTATTACGTTGCCCTTCCAGGGCTTTTTCCTGACTTTTATTTCTACCCGGGGTTTCACCCGGGCTGGGAGCTGGGCATCCCTCCGGGATTCAACTCTGAAAAGCTACGAAAACTTAAATATTTTCGTATAATGAAACTATTTCTTTATTAAACCGGGCTTACACCCAACAATTACTGATTCGTCGTGCCCGTACCAAATCCATCGCCGCAGCAATATGGATTATAATTTTTACTGTTTAACCCGCCTTCAACTTTAATGGGATCGATGGTGTCGGTGCCAGCACCGGTGGTCGAGTGTGGGCGCGTATCATTACCGCCGGTCTCAATTTTGAAGGCGGTATGACTTACGCCAATCGCGTACGGACTATTTGCGTAGGCGGCAAGTTTGGGGCCAGTCATTGCGACGGTTGGTCCCGTTGGACGTTGATAGTCCGACATGGTCGCGACTTTCAGATTTTCGCCGCCGTCCTGCGAACGCACGGCTTCTTTTTTCATCGCTACAACGGGAGTCGGTTTGAATTTCTGATAAGGATATTGGCAATCAACGCGTGGACGATGCTCAGCATCAATGTCTGGCGGTGCTGCTGGCAATTCGATGACTTCTTTGTCGCCACCCCAGGTCAGGGATTCGACGGTAAACGACGAATCAATGTCGGTAGGAATATAACGCGTTTGATAATAAAGGCCGTCACCGCAGCCAGTCATGGCAGCCAACACCGGAGCAAGTAAGAGCAAGCGACGCATGCGCATGGGTGAGATGCTGCAAAGGACGTCAACCCCCGCCAATGGGTTTTTGCCCTTCAGGGGGGTGGTGTGGGGTGCAGGCTTCATTAGCTACGAGCTACTTCCTTAGCTGCGAGCTACGAGCTACGAGCTACGAGCTACGAGTTTTAGACCGTGAAAAATGCAGTTTTTTGTGTCATGCATGACGGTTATCAGCACTTACGGCCCACGAATAATGAGCGGTAACTCTTTATTGGCTATCAGCTTACCTATCCAAACTTCGAAACTCGTAGCTCGCAGCTCGCGGCTCGCAGCTCGTAACTCATGAAGCAGCTCCTAGCTAATGAAGCCCTTTCCGCCCCCAACACCCCCTCTATCGTCCCGTCCATGGTTGATGATGCCGTTTTGCGCACGGTTAGACTGTCAAAGGTCTATGCCGACTTCTGGGGGCGACCGCGGGTTGCCGCTTTGACGGATTTGAACTTGGACGTGCGTCCTGGGGAGGTCTTTGGCTTGTTGGGGCCCAATGGCTCGGGCAAGACCACGACCATTAAACTGCTGCTGGGTTTGATTCGTCCATCGCGTGGCGATGCGTTTGTATTTGGGCGAGATCCTAGCGACCTCGCTGTTAAGCATCGCATCGGTTACCTGCCAGAAGAAACTTATCTCTATCGGTTCTTAAATGCGGAAGAGACCCTGGGCTTTTTTGGCAGTCTGTTTCGATTGCCGTCATCACTGATTAAAAAACGCACCGATGAATTGATTGACTTGGTTGGTTTAGGACATGCACGTCGCCGTCGTTTGGGTGAATACAGCAAAGGCATGGCACGAAGATTAGGCTTAGCTCAAGCCTTAATAAATGATCCTGATTTAGTGGTACTTGATGAACCAACCTCTGGTTTAGATCCACTGGGTTCTGCCGAAGTCAAAGAATTGATCATCCGTCTCAAGCAAGCTGGTAAAACGGTTTTATTGTGCAGCCACTTATTAGCTGACGTCGAAGATTTATGCGATCGCATTGCCATTCTTCACCAAGGTGTGTTGCGTGAATGCGGACGAGTCGATGAATTGTTGCGCACCGATGATCGCATCACCATCGAAATTAAACGCAGCGATGAAGCCGCTCTGGCCGCTGTCAAAGCCGCCGCTGGTGATTCGCTGATCAGCGTCGGACCACCGAAGGAACGTTTAGAAGCTCACTTCCGCCGCATTATTGCGCAGGCTGCGCAGGCGAAGGATGAGAAAAAACCATGATTTTAATTACTCAATTGATGGAAAATATAAACGTCCGAAAGACCGCTTCGCGGGTCCGGAAGTCCGGAAGTCCGGAAGTCCGGAAGTCGCGTGGGACTGATTACCGTTCTGTGAACGAGCGCCACTTCCCGACTGCAAAAATGCTGGGGCCAGTTTGGCGACCGCATTTATTTAGCCGCAAGGAGATTATCGGTCTCACCAGCCTCACCCGATCGCGCAAGACTTCCGGACTTCCGGACTTCCGGACTTCCGGACCCGCGAAGCGGACTTCCGGACATTAATCCAATGTTCGCTTGGTTCGCTAATCTACGCACCCTAGCTGGCCTGACGGTCATTGATGCGCTGCGACAACGGTTGTGGTTGTTGTTTGTGGTCGCGTGTGCGGTGTTGTTATTTGTCCTGCCAAATTTATCCGCCGTGGATGAAGGTGCGCGCTTCAAATTAGCGGTCGTCGCGATGACGGGGGCGATTGGATTTGTCTTAGTGATGCTCGCCATTTTAGTCGCAGCAGCGGGATTGCGCCGGGATATGGATGCGCGCATTGGTTTTTTACTATTTTCTAAACCCTTGCGTTTGTCCGCCTATCTCGCTGGGCGATGGGCGGGTGTTCAAATTGGTTTATTGCTTGGTTTAGTTGTGCTTGGCGTCATGAGTTCAGTAATACTTGCCTGGCAATTTAATGGTTTACCTACCATGCGCGATGTTAATCGTCCGGTCAGCTGGGAACAAGTTGGCTCTTTTGGGCAACCCATCGCCATCGACGAAAGTAAATCACGGCTGCAATTAACCGGTGCGCCTGGAAATGGCGTCCGATGGCGCTTTATTAATTTACCAAAAAGCAGTGCCACATCAGATGGATTGGAAGTGCTGATTCGCGTTGGAGTACGTGGATATGATATGGATGAACCTGCCTTAGATGCGCTGGCACAAGTCACGGTTTTAGGTCTTGCCGACAAACCATCACGAATTTTATTACTCGACCCAGCAAGTCCTTACGGCCATTCCCGTGGAGGTACGCCGACCCCCGTTGGACAAGTGGTGTTACGCGATCGCGATGATTCGCACGATGATTTAGCCCAGGATTATTTACGCCTGCGGATACCCATCGACTACATCTCTGCTGATGGCAGCGCCACGATTCAAATAACACGTTTGGAAGCGCGTTCATCTATAAGCCTCACCCGTGATACGAGTGTCATTTTTGCCGTCGATGGTGGCGGATTTACCAGTAATTTAATGCGTGCGTTATTGGTCATGCTCGCCAGTGCTAGTTTATTAACGGCTTTTACCCTAGCGATTGCTGCGGTAACAAATTTAGGAGTTGCCACACTTGGTGGACTGACGTTATTTTTCGCCGGATCAGCAACGGTCGCCATGCGCGAAGTTGCCGAAACCGAACGCACCGCATATGCGATTCGCCGGTTATTACAGTTAGTGCTGGACGTTATCCCGAATTTTGATCGCTTCACCATCGCGGCACGTTTGGCCGCACATGAAAGTATTAGTTGGTCAGTCGTAGGTGCAGCGTGGATGTATTACGGAATGTATGTGGTGTTCTTTTTAGGGCTGGCGTGGATCGCTATGCGTCGGCAAGAACTATGACGCTAACCATGGGAAAGACCTAAACGCATGTCGCCGCGCATCGCCTTATTATTGGGGATCGTCTTACTCGTGAGCGCGCAAGCCTTGTCGAGTTTCGCCTTATCGCCGATGCGTGGTCACCAAGCCGCGAGTCATCAAGTCTACGGCTCGCTTAAACCTGGCGAATTTGCTGGCACTTTAATGCTCGGTGGATTTCGCGGTTTGGCTTGTGATTTATTATGGCTACGCGCACAGAACGCGAAGGATAGCGGACGTTTTTACGAAAGCGTGGCGCTGTCACAAACGATCGTGCAAATTCAACCTCGATTTGAACAAATTTGGGAATATTTGACTTGGGATATGGCCTATAATATCGCCGCCGAAGTCGAGGATCCACAAAGTAAGTGGAGTTGGTTTATTGCTGGCGTGTCGGTCAACGTCGAAGGCGCACAACGCAATCCGCAAAGTGAACGATTATTGCGCCATTTAGCGTGGATGTTTCAACACAAAGGCGACTCATTTCGCGATGAAATAGAAAAATCTAATTTATCGAACATCATTAATCCTCTCTTAAATGACATTAATGCCACCTTACCAACGACTCAAAAAATTGAACTCATCGCCAATGAACCTGGTACTGGAAATTTCCAATTCTCTGAGCGTCTCTACCGCGCGACCATGTTGGTAGCTGAACGCAATAACCAACGCTTACCACCGTTTGTGCGACGCATGATTCCCATTGCCATCGAACGCGACGGCAATCGCTTGCGCAATCGCGGTGAACATTTCGCTGCGCTGAAGCGTTACCTAGTCAGTTTACAAGATTGGTATGGTGCCCGCGCCTGGAGCGATAAAAAATTAGCCGATGGTGATGATGGATTAGATCAACAAATGAATACCGAAATGAGTGAACACAATATTGGGCGCCTAACGCGAAAAATAATTCTGCTCGCTGAACAGCTGGCCAATGACGCTGATGCCCAGCATCGTTTTGCCGACGCCGTAACGGGTCAGCGTTGGGAAGCCGCCGTGCAGATTCTCAAAGAAAACAACTGGAAATTAGCGGTAACCTCTGGTCGCATTCGCTGGCTTGATGAACAATGACCGCTTGTGCGATAGGAAAATTTGACGCGCTGCATCGTGGCCACTTCGCGTTAGTTGAACGCGCGGCTACTTTAGGACAGCCCGTCGTGGTTACTTTTAGCGACATGGCCAACGTGCTTGGCTGGGAACAACGTTTACCGTTAGTCGCACCGATTGATCGCGTACGGATTTTACATGAGTGGTCACAACAATTAAAAACCACCGTGCGCTTGGCCGAAATTCCCTTCGCCACCGTGCGTCATTTATCCCCCACCGATTTCGTCGCGCATTTACGCCAACACCTGGATGCCACCAGCGTGATCGTCGGTGAAGATTTCCGCTTTGGCCATAACCGCAGTGGAGATGTCACAGCACTACGGCAACAAATGACAGCGCATGGCGGCAACGCCGCCATCGTTGCACCGGTTTGCCACGATCATGAAACCATTAGTTCCAGCCGGGTGCGCGCCGCATTATTATCCGGCGACATGGATACCGTCAGCGCCTTATTAGGCCGCCCCCATCGCGTAATCGGCACGGTCGTTCACGGCGAAGGCCGGGGAAAAAAAATCGGCTTTCCCACTGCCAACCTCGGCACCTGCCTTAATCAAGTTCCCGCCATCGGCGTCTACGCCGCCTGGGCCATCTTGGGTAATAAACGTTTTCCCGCCGCCGTTAACATTGGGCACCTACCCACGATCAGCGGCGAACGCCCGCTCACCATTGAAGCGCATTTTATTGATTGGAAGGGTGATTGTTACGGCCAGGCATTGGGAATCGATCTGATCCAACGCGTGCGCGGAGAGCACCGCTTCGCCACCTTAGATGCGCTCGTTCAACAGATTCAGAGTGACGTAACGCTGATCCGCAACTTGTTAGCTGCAGGATAATCCAACCTATTTTTCCGATTCCATTTCCGCCGGTAATTTTTTATCTTCGCCCGCTTTTCTATCTAAAAAGTACACGATGTAATCTTCCTCGCCCTTACTCATACTATACGTCACGCACGATACCGTTTGCCCATCAATACTTAACGTGCCGGTACCCGCATCATTGAACATATAATGTGACTTCCCCTTCATCCGATGCCGCTTGAGCAATTCCTCATCGTCTAAATACAATGCGTACACGTCCGTCGACAGTTGAGACAGCAGCGTGGCATCATTTTTATCCAGATATTGTTTAATAATGACCAAATCATTTTTAAACGTACTTTCCATGTTCGCCGTCGTGGCATAAGGCGGAATTGCTGGCATGGACGAAATCGCAAGACCGGCAAGACCAAGGCAGCCACCAACCATGAGCAGCACTAACAATCCGATAACCGCTAAACACCCGATGATGATTTTCATAGGCGAACATTTAAGAACCGTTACGTAAAAGGGCAAGCGTTGGTAGCAGGCGCTGAGTAGTGAACCGTTACCGCCATTTAATACCAATTCTAGATCATCAATGCCTGATGAAGAAAAGAAGGAATTATCAGAAAGAACGGAGAAAGAGGAAGGAAACACAGGAAATTCTTGAGCTTTTTTCTCGCGTCTCTGTCTTGTCTTCCCCTCCGCTCCTCCGTTCCTCTTGTTAATTGTCCTCTGAATTCGGCAATGATGATCAGGATTTGGTATAATAAGCTGAGCTCAAAAAAAAAACGGCCGCCCAAATCGGGTGACCGTTCTTTGTCACTGTTTTTTCGCAGCAGAGAAAATACTTACTTCGCTTTCTTTGGTGCCTTCTTATCTAAATTAATATCGATCGCCCCAGGGGCTAAGACACAGGGTGCGCCATCAGCAGGGATTTCCACTTTGGCGGTCCATAAAATGGCATTCACCACCAATTTGCGGAAATCGTCGTTGGCCCAATTTTTATGCATGTGGCCACCAGTGAACCCGAAACTGCGACCACCATTACTGGGACGGTCATAGGCCCACGCGGTGATTTCACTGCGGCCAGGGTAGCTTTTTGCGTCTGCGGTTTTACGCGTCTCATCTGGTGGAGTTGCTTTAAGAATATTGCTGAGGCCAGCGGGATCCGTTTTCCAGCGCATATTATAATACCATTCATCGCGGATTTTAAACGGTTTAACGCCGCGTGAAATGGCGTGATCGGGCAAGGTGCTGAAATCCGCATCCCAATGCGGGTTTATACTGATTTCGGCGTCGTAGAAACCTCCCAACCAATTAATAACCGTCGCGCCGGTTTCTTTGGTGTAATCGACGGCATAGTGAATATTCACAAAACCCACGCCTTGATCCATGTAAGACTGCAAGACGTTAAGCTTATTATTAATTGGATGCCCAGCCCGACCATCCATGTAAAAGACAATCGTTTTGGCGCCTTTGAAAATCGCTTCGTTCTTCGGCCAGCCATCGCGAGCCATGACCGGGAAAACACCTGGGGTTTGTTTGAGCATCGTCATTAATAACGCACTGCCGGCGAAAAATTCATGATCGCCTGGACCGTGGCTTTGTTTACCGGCGACCAAGACGATCTTGGTTAAGCTGGCGTCCTGTGTGTCCACCTCTAAGGGCACGCCTGATTGATCGTAGGGATCAACTTCGGCGAAAGCTGGGGCGATGGTAAAAGCTGCCAGAGTTAGCAGCGATAGAGTAAAACGCATGGGGTGCTCCTGAATTGCGGTGATATTATTAAAAATTAGAATTACGGCTGCGGCGTATCCGGCAGCACTTCGATGGTGATATGTCGGAAAAAAGCTTCGGCCTTAGCGCCACCATGAATTTGTAGCGCAATGCGTCCGCTCAGCGGAATGGTTGAGTCTGTTTCGGTGTAATCGACCGTTTGAACGCCGTTCACACTCAGGCGAATGCGTGGACCTTCGCAGCGAATTTCATATGTATTCCAATCACCGGGTTTTTCTATGGCTTCAACC
>SYDV01000186.1 GCA_005801395.1 Planctomycetia bacterium
GAATCGGCGCGCGAGGGTGCCGTCACCCTGGGACGGCGCAATATCATCTATCAATATCGCTACTGAACATCACAACGTGCTTTCACTCCTACCCAGTTGCCCCCCTGCTGCGCATCACTACACCCCTACCCGCCCATGAATCGCCCCCTCATTGATGAGAGCACTCGCATTGCTGCCACTGAATTGTGGCTCATCCGTCATGGAGAGAGCACCGGCAATCGTGACGGCGTATTGCAAGGACAAGAAGATTTGCCGCTATCGCCGTTTGGTCATGAGCAGTCTAAGCGTTTAGCGAGTCGCTTAGGGGTTATGAAATTCGCACAACTTTACAGCAGTGATTTATCGCGCGCGACCGATACAGCGAGTTACTTGGGACGCGCTTGGAATAAAGAAACGGTGATTGATCCCAAACTCAGAGAAATTGATGTTGGTACGTGGTCGGGTCTTACGAACGAAATTATTGCCGAGCGTTTTCCAGATGAATGGGTTCGCTGGTTGGACCGCGATCCGACCGTGCGCCGTGGCGGTGGTGAATCGTACGCCGATGCGCAAATTCGCATTACTTTAGCCATCAATGTTATAGCGAAACGTCACCCAGGAGACCGCATCGCTATTGTTATGCATGGCGGCGTCATGCGCGCTTATTTGGCGTCATTACTGGCACTGGATCTGCGTTTAATTTGGCATTTCTCCATTATGAATACCGCTATTTGTCGTGTGCGACCGTTTGCACAAGCGATGGGTGGTTTTCGACCACGCTTAGGCCGTATTGATGCGATCAATGATCATGCACATTTGGAAGGCTTACGTTTGGGCGGATTAACGCCACGTATTGTATAAAAATTACAGGAAATTCTTTTGGCTGATATTCCTAACACTAGGGGGCTGACGAAAGAATTAACTTCTTACTAAAACCGCAACATATCCACCCGCTTGCCATTGATCCGGCCAGCAGCTGTGTTCGGCTAAAATGCGCCAACCATTAAGGCTATGGGCAATACCTTGATTTTCGTGCGGTGTTATGCTGCAGGTACTGTAGACCAATTTTCCATCAGCAAGCACGAGTCGCGCGGCAGCCTGTAATATTTTTCGCTGTAGGTCGTGTAGTGAATTAAGTGCCTTCGGGTGATAACGTAATCTCGCTTCTGGGCGTCGTGCTAGCACGCCAGTATTTGAACACGGTACGTCCGCAATTACGATATCGAATGCGGCCGCCAACGCTGGACGTGCACCATTTTGGGCTAATATGGGAATGGTAGCACCTAAATTTTCGCGCATGCGGGATAATTTACTGAGCTGTAAATCACCGGCAAAAACGCGACAACCACGATCCGCAAAGGCGAGAGCTTTACCACCAGGTGCGGAGCATAAATCTAACACTAATTGACCTGGACGAGCCGCGCTGGTCTCTACGACATAGCCCTGTGCACGATCTTGTACGACGGCACGTTTTGCCTCTACCACCCCATGTAAGGCTTCCTGTGGATCGGACCACCACGTCCATTCGCCATCTTGGCGCAAGATACTGCGCCCAGTGGGTGGAGAAAATCCCGGTCGCGTACGCGTACACAACGGCGGCATATGATTGAGCGCTAATAATTGTGCTCGCTCATCACCGATTAATTGTGGACGTAAATCGTTGACCAAACGATCTGGCAAACTCGCCAACACAGCGGGATCTTTAGGCCATTGCGCAGCATCTAGGCGACCTAATGGACCGTCACCGGTACGTTCAGCTAAGCGCAGTTCAGACAAACGTCTTAATACCGCATTAGCGACACCGCTTAACCGATTATCACAGTGGCGATGTATTAATTCAACACTGGTAGCACACGCGGCATGTGGTGGCACTTGATCAAGGGCAAACAATTGGTGACAACCAATTCGTAACGCGCGCAACAAATCATGCGGCTGTCGACCTTTTCGCAAAAAACGTGCACTTAATTCATCATACAAACGATGATGACGAATAACGCCTAATGCAATTTCACGAGCGAGTGCAGCATCTCGCGGATCGAGTTCTCGCCAGCTATCAATTAAGCTGGAAACACGATCTGCAGATTCGTTTTCTATGCGTTCGATGGCAACCCAAGCTGCATCGCGCGCATCACGTGGAGGACGAGACGATGGTTTCAGTTCGATCCCTGTTTCCTGATCAACATGTCAGAAATATTGCGTTGCAAACTGTTGACGTCAGGAAATCCAACAATGTCAAGATAACGACCTAAATCGTCATCGGTATAACCCTGTTTGGTGGCTTCGTCGCCCCAATTACTAATCTCTAATTTCAAGTTTTGTATCTGTGTTTTTGCCGCCTTTAACGCGGATACATCTTCTGATTTCAATGCCGAAATGGCCGAGGACTTCGCGTCTTTAATGGCCGTTTTTAATGTTTCACTTAAATTCATTGGCGGCAGCGCTTCTGGTGCCTTCTTCGGAGAACTTAAACTCGAAATGACAATCAACATCACCATGAGCAGAATGCCAACCGAAATACAGGACATGATGATAATATTTTTATTCTTATTTTGCGTCTTCGCACGACCTGACTTAGGAGCGATCTTACCAGATTTTGAAGAACCCGCGCGCGAAGTGGTTTCACTACTTTTGTTACTTGGTTTAATGTTTGCTGATTTGGTTCCAGCGCTGCTAGTTTTGGTGCCGGCGCTGCTAGTTTTGGTGCCGGCGCTACTAATTTTATTATTTGTTCCGCTTGCGCGTTTAAATGAGGCGCTAGCAGCTGTCGCTTTGCGGGCGGAAGATGCAGAAGATTTTTCAGCCATGACGGGACCACGATCTGAAGGAAGCGTCTCATCCTTCTGAGAATCTGACTCTTGATCATCGTTAGGCCGATCGGCCTTCTCAGAAAATGCAAAAGGTGAGTCGGAAATTTCGTTGGAATATTCAGCGCCTGATTTATCAGTACCTATGACAGACGATGCCTTACTTTCATCACTGAGGCCTTCGCCTTGTTCCGTGTCATCAACATCTTCTTGACCGGCATTACTTGAAACACGATTTTTTTGCGCTCCCATGGCCGAAAAACTGCTGGCAGCGGCGGCAAAATGATTGTTGAGTGCGGGAACTGACTGCGGTGTTTGTTCGGCAGGTAAAGTACCTTGATCGTCGTCGCCTAAATCGTCATCGCCGTCATCTGCATCGAGGACCTGTGGTGCGACCGGAGCTGCATCGTCGTCTTCTTCTAAAGTTGCTGCTCGATCACGTGCTTCGTTTATTTTTGTCGAACCAGCTTTTGCGGCAACCACAGAAGCAGCGAAAGCTGGTGCTGGTTGAGAACTGGAAATGCTTTGACGTTGTTGGCTATTGGCGAGCCATTCTTTACCGTGGCCCAATTCAACACAAGTTGCACAAATGACATCGTACTGTCGGCAAATACCGTGACCGCCACGAAGGTCGATGTCAGTGACGCGAGCGCCACACAAATCACAAAAATGGATGTCCATGGAGATCTTCCCGGGTTCGCAGGCGAAAGCCTAAGGACTGATCCCAGTTCCAGCTATCGCCCAGCAGGACGGATCACCCGCTGTGCGTGAAGCACTAAGGTCTCAATCGCAAGCTGATGGTCGATTCCCGTTTGTCTTAATTGCCGCTGGGTTTGTAGGCAGCCGGTCAATAAACGTAACAAGATTGGGCGTCCGATATGACGTGCACGTTGGCGTGCATAATATAAATTGGGCTTGCCACGACTATTCAACCATTCTGCCACTTGTCCGTCATCGCTGGTATCGCAACAAGCGATCAATTTACGCACTTCACTGGTTAAAGCAGAGATAGCTTGTTGCGGGCTAAGTCCGTCGCCGGCATGTAACAGTTCTAGTGCGCGACTTGCTTTACCTTCCAACATGGCGCCCGTGAATTCCCAAATGGGGCGACCAGCTTGTCCGACAATTAATGCATCAACGCCCGCGCTCGTGATGCGACCTTGGTCGGCGAATATTGCCACCATATGGATGGCATTTAACAAGGCGTCGATGTCGTCACCTAAGTGTTCAATTAATGCTTCAGCAACTTGTCGTGGATTGTCTGCACCTTGTGGATGTTTCGCTACGCGATCACTCAACCAACCAGCTAATGATTTAGCATCTGGTTCATCCGCTTCGTGTAGGGCCTGGGCCTGTTTGAGTGCCTTGAGCATAGCGGCCTGAGGGTCGCTGGCCTTTGCTTTGCCCTTATCTAAATCGGCCACACTGAGAACCAGCATGCCCGCGACGGCAGGTAAACCTGCCAGTGGTGCCAATTGTTCGGCATGTTTCTTTAACCATTTTCCGCCACAACGTATTACCCACGCCGCTGGTTCATCAAATAATGACGGCGTTTCCAAATCTAAAATTAATCGCCCCGTGTCGTTCGGTTCGCTTAGTCGTTTGATCGGACCTTTCCACTGCGCTAATAAATCAGACAGACAGGCATCCCGTAGAATCAAACTTGATCCAGTAATCATCGATAAACGTGAAATTATCAGATCAGGCATGGTGGTTTAAAGTTTAAAATCATCGCCTAAATAGGCGCGGCGAACTTCAGCGTTATCGACAATTTCTTGTGGCGTGCCTTCTGCCATGATGGTGCCGGCATCCATGACATAGAGGCGGTCCACCATGCCAAGAATGGCTTCGGCGTGATGATCAGTAATTAACACCGATACATTCCGCTTCTTTAATGCTTGCGTGATACCTGTAATGTCAGAACGACTGCGTGGATCGACGCCAGCGAATGGTTCATCAAAAAATAATAGTTTTGGTTCAACCACAAGCGCACGAGTAATTTCTAAGCGGCGTCGCTCGCCGCCAGATAAACTGCGGGCGAAACTGTTAGCCAAATGCGTTAAGTGTAATTCACCTAACAAACTTGCTAACCGTTGTTCATGTTCAGCTTTGGGGTAATGTTGCTCTAACACGATGCGCACGTTGTCGGCGACACTGAGCTGGGCAAAAACCGTTGGCTCTTGCGCCAGATACCCCATCCCCAATCGCGCACGCGCATCCATTGGTAAGCGCGTAATATCGCGATCGCGGAAAGTTATCGTGCCTGCTTCTGGCTTCAATAAACCCACGACCATGCGGAATGTCGTGCTCTTTCCGGCACCATTTGCCCCCAATAAACCAACGACTTCCCCAGCATCGACGCGCAAATTGACACCAGAGACCACCTGACGGCGACCAAAGCGTTTGCTGAGTCCGGCAACAGAAAAAATACTCATTGTGGAAAAGTCCCCTGATGCACGGTGACTTTTCTCCACATCGCCTTCAAACGCAATCTTAGCAGCACGGCGACACCCCGACGAAAGACTTTAGTGCATAATGGTTTAGAACGTTCTTCACGTCCTCTACACGAATTATACTAATCGTTTGAATAGAACTGAGTTCACGCACGCAAGGGGAAATTTTGGTGGAAAACATGTGTAAAACGGACCGTTTACCACCACCCTGCGTCATCGGACCACCCGCCAGCGCTTAAACGGTAGAATAACGGCGAGGACACGGCCACGCAGGTTTTCCTCCATCACATACCCCCAACAGCGGCTATCCCAGCTTTGCGGGCTGTTATCACCCAACAGTAAATAGGCACCTGGCGGAGCGGTGATCGCTGTTTCTGGGGAATACCCCCACCCACGCGATGCTTCTTGGGGCGACAATTCGACAACGGGCTTACCTAAAATTTGACTGCGTACCGTTACCAGATCGCGGTAATATTTTACTTCCATATCGCGATTATATGGGCTTGCGAAACGATCATTAATGGCCATTTCACTTTGCTGTTTATAGCGCAAATACGTAGTCCCTTCTTCACGTAAAAAACTTCCGGTTTGACCCACCGTATAATGCACATCGCGATCCATCGATAATGCAGCGAATGCGATGGTGCCCTCACCACTCCATCGTGCACCTAATCGTTGTACCAACGGGTCTGATGGGGCAACATCATGACGCAACATTTCTTTATCGCCCAGGGAAAATATTATTTGATTGTCTAAATGAGCAAAAGTGACGATTTGACCAACGGGCGCATCTTTACCAGAGGAAATTTCTTTGTTATCAACCAGTACTGACCAACTGTTTGGCGTTAATGCTAAGCGAAAACTATGTGTATTTCCCTGGGTTATATCTAAAGCAACTTGTCCCGTTAGATCGCGTATTTGAGCAGTAAATCGCACATCTCCAACCCATTCCGTCATCGTTTGATTGAGTAATGTGCCATAACTGCCGCTATCAAGATCCGCCGTCGTCATTCGTCTTACTTCCCAACTATCTAAATCCCAGGCAATCCCTGTACGACGCGTACGTTGAAACGTAAATTGCGGGCTCGTCATGGATAATTCGATTAATTCATCTGGATTATCGCTGCCACGTGGGCGCACGCGAAAAGTCCCTGGTTTCAAGTATAAATTACGAAATTGTTGCGGCAAAAGCGACAAACTACCATTCGCCGGTAACGTCATGCGCAAAGATCCATCATCCCCACGCACCTGAGCCCCACCGCTTGGCATCCACGGTTGGTATTCGGCCTGTTCGCCAAAACGGTACACATTCTGCCACAGCTCATCCTGTACCGATTTTGGTTTGCGCGATACGTGAAAAGTTTTGTCCGGTTGTTCTAAATAAATATCACCACCTGCGATGTAATAACGATCCCCAGGTAAAATGACGGCACGCTTCACAAAATTACGGTACATGAGTGGCCGTAACATCACGCGATCTAAACGAGATTCATCAGCGGCAATGGCGGTCCGCGCATCGGTTTGTTCACCAGCGAGTGGCTCAATTTCAGGTTGAGGAAACTGAAAAACGGTTACATCCCAACGACTGGGACCAGTAAAACGGAAAAAGAATTTATCGACGACCACATGGTCTGATTTCGAAAACGCCGGATCACCAAACAGCATTGGTTCCATCGACGCTGTCGGGATGCGGAAAGCTTCCAAACAAAAATGACGAATGCCCATGGCGATGATGAAGGCGAAGATCCAATTTTCGCAAAAGCCATTCACCCATTGCTGCAAACTTGGCAGATTGGATTCATAAGTGAGCGGTGGAGCAGCGGGGGCAACGGTAGGTTCAGTCATGGGCAGGCGGGATTATTGAACGGATGTCGCGGCCACAACAGTGGCTCTCGTGGCATACCACACTTACTCACCTTTCGCAGAGGCACATGACGGGGATGATTCCAACGTCAAATTTGGGAACGCATGAAACCGACAGCCAAGAGTTTAGAGTAATCTTTAAGAACATGCGGCATTGAATCTTACAGCTTTTTGGGCGGGCTCTTCATTGAGCAATTCCGGTCTTTATCTGATTATGAGATCACTTTTCGCGGCCGTGGTCCCATGAACGATCGTTCTTGTTGCTCCATCCAAAGTTCCAATCGTCGACTAATCCAGGCATCTTGTGCGCGAGGAGCAAGATCTTTGGGCGCTACGATTGGTTTACCGACCCGTACTTCAATGTCTTTGGTGATAAAATTAAATAAAAACTGACCGCGCGGCCACACGGCTTCACTGCGATACAAATAAACTGGGACAATCGGCACACCAGCTCGACGAGCAAATAAGGCAGGTCCTTCGCGCATCGGTGCAAGACGACCGTCGCGAGTGCGTGTGCCTTCCGCAAAAACCAAAACCGATACGCCATTCTTTAGGCGATCGACTGCGCCTTTCATACTGGATAAACCTGGGTTTTCTCGATCAACCGGAATGCCGAACATGGCGCGCAACCAAAAGGCAATGAATGGAATATCCCATAAGGATGCTTTGGCGAAATAAGCAATTGGACGGCGAAAACACATACCAACAAAGGGTGGGTCAAAAAAACTTCGGTGATTACAAGCAAGCACCATCGGACCTTCTGGTAGCTCCCGAGAACGACGCACTCGACCACGGAGACCGAATTTAACCCACGGACGTAAAAACAGATAGCCTAAACTAAAATGTAACGCATTTGGTAGATAGCCATTTATCGCATTTGGTGCCAGCGTGGTGAACGCCGATTTCTTTTTTATCGGTGTCGCTTCAGTCGTCACAATAATCCCAAGTAATCATTTTGGTTTATCTTTCCCTTTGCGATAATGATCGAGAAAAGTAATGTTAAATTCTTGACTTCGGTAACGACTAGGGCCCGTGATTAAACTCGCAAAACTAAAGCTGCGGTCTTCACTTCGTGGTACGCGAATAAATTGCACGCCATAGTGCTGAGCTGCTTCGGCATCTAACGGACTATCGCCAATGAATAAGGTCTGACTGGCCTTGATCTTAAAATGAGACAATGGCAGATCGAGCCGCTTACGAGCGCGCCCACTGCCTAGTTCTTCTGCCGCATTACCAGCATGATAAATGGTAATAAAGTAGGTCGTCAGGCGTGATTGGGCTAAGGCGTTTTCGACGGCTTCTTTGGACGCGTCGCTAATAACGGCAATGGGAATGCCTAAACGAGAGCCAAAATGCGTCAGAAAGTCGATCATGCCTAAACGAGGGCGATAAACGCTGCTCTCCATTTCGACGATGGTCTCAAAGCAATCCAGCAGCAACAACCGGATGTCCGGCCCAATAATTGTAGTCCCACCGAATTGGTCCATGTTCGACATGTTCCTGGGCGGTTGGCGCTGACAAGTACGGACTCACCTTTGTGCTGTTAGTACCTTCATCGGGTCGCCCCTGGTCCATCTTCTACAACGGCATATACCAGCAAACGTGCGTTACCCGCGAATAGTCCCCCTGCTCCTGGCCCTGTGTTCTGTCAGCCTAGTTCTCGGCGTTGAGCCAGTGGTCGCTACGCCATTCGACGTTCGCCATGACGCGAATGAGCTGCTTGATGACATGCAGAATCGGCGCGGAGATATCGGAAATTTAATTGAACGTGTTCAGCAATTGTTAGCGAAGCACGGTGATAGCATGATTATTCGCGGGGAAATTTGCGCACCAATTGCTGAATTATTTGCCATGAAATTAGCCGAGCATCAATTACTTGAACCGTTTGTACGCACCTTTAATGGTATTGCTGAACGTCGATTAAAAGATGCCCTAGCTGAACGTGCAGGTGAATCTGAACTGCGCACAATTGCTCTATCTTACCCAGGAACTCCTGCGGCACGAGCAGCCTGGCAATGGTTGGCTGATGCCGCATGGGATACCGGTCGTTTAGGTTTATACTTAGACTATGCCCAACGTGCTGGCGAATCGGATAGTGAAAAATTAGCCAAACGATTACAGGCAGCTTTCGTGCTTTTGGCACCTGATAAATCTTTAGATCTCCCATCGACGTTAGATGGTTTAGAAGAAATGTGGCGAATTGATCTTACTGAAGCCATGACGGGATCTAGACCAGCGCCTCTCATGGGTGATCGCGCCTTGCGACGCGTTCGTCGGAATCAATTGCCCGTACAACAACGGTATTCAATCACGACATCCGCCGGAGAGTTATCAGCGGCCAGTGATGGACAAAGTTTTTTCCTTTTTGATCATCTTATTGGGCGATTAATTGGTGATATTCGACCTCTCGGTAGCATGCCGATGGGCTCACTACCAAGTCGTCCCGCGGTCATGCGTGATGGTTTTGTTGGACTTGGCTGGGTCGAAGATCATGCCGTATTAGTGGCTTTGGACCGTCTTGGTGAAGAAAAATGGCGCGCTAATTCACCATCATTTGGCAATTTACCGGCCTTATCTGCCCCAATTGTGATGGATAATTTAGTGGTCTTCAGCGCCTTAGTCATTGGCAATAACGAAGGCGCAGAATTACGTGCGCTCGCTTTTCGTGCCGACAATGGTCGCCCGGTATGGAATACCTTGGTGACGCGTATTTCGATTCCGCGACAAATGCTCTTTACAGGAAGCGAATTCGGTCTTACCGCCCCTGCGATTACCTCACATGGCGGCAGTATTATGATCCTGTCAAATAATGGTATGATCGCACGTATTGGTATTGACGGAAACGTGACCCGTTTGTGGACCTACCCAAGTGTTAGTGATGAATTTGTCGATGGATTTGGCAATCGTCCAATATCAACCCGACAAGGTGCCATTATCAGCGACGGCACTTGGTTAGCTGCCAGTCCAGTGGATAGTCCGGGCGTCGTTTTAATGATGGGCCCAGACGACATTGCGCCGCGACGTTACCAAGGTGACGGCGCTAATGGAGAAGTATTGGATGTTGCGCACGGTGTCGCCTTATTGGCGGGTACGCGTAATTTAGCTCTGCTGAATTTAAAGACGGCTATTTCTCCATGGGCCATTAGTTTTTCAGGTGGACGAGATGGCGTGCATGGTCGCATTGGTACCGATCAAGTCTTAGTTGGCACCAACGAACAATTAGCCCTCATTGATTTTAAAACGGGTCGCATGATTTCATCGCGCGGTCTTGGTCAGGGTATGTCATTAGCGCTAACCGCAGACTTAGTCATGGCAGCCACCAGCGATCGTGTAATTGGCTGGGGCCGTGGCGCATCATTTTTAGAACGACTCTCAAAAGCCGCTGCCGCAAAACCGAACGATTATCGTCCATGGGGTACTCTGGCATCCTTTTATGATTCGCGCGGCGAAAAAGAGCGCTCTTTTTCTTGTCTCATTGAAGCGCTCCAACGTGGTGCCACTGCTGATTACGCCGAACGCGCGGCACGATTGGTACGCGCACAATTAGAATTAAATGCGGGTGATAAAACAACCTTTGCTGTGCCCTTGGCAAAATTACAATCCCTAACGACTTATCACGAC
>SYDV01000187.1 GCA_005801395.1 Planctomycetia bacterium
CGATCTCTGCGTTCTCCGCGACTCCTATGAAATGCCTAGGGTGAGCGGTCGCAATTTAAGGCATGTTTTACTCAGAATTGGTATGATATAAATCAACGGGGGGATCAGCGGCTAAAATCACTGTTACGGGACTGCCATCTTTCCACGTGATAGAACGTCCAAGCAATAACGATGTCATGCGCTGATGGTCAACCGCTTCATTTGCAACGGCTACATGTATCACCGCCACTTGAGCGAACAGTGGAGTCAAAACACTTAATAATAAAAAAAATAACAAGCAGTCGCACCATGGTCTATCCGTGGGACGTAAACTAATTTCCCAAATCGCTCAGATACCACTGCCGACCTGCCTAGGACGCAACGACCGCATGAGAGTCTCTCTCATGCGGTCGTTGTTTTGACTGCCTTGAATGACGAATAACCCGCCGAGAAACGACGCTTAATGTTTTGGCAGAGCCAAGCTGGCCTTGGACTTATTGCCATCGACATCGAGTTCGAGCCAAATCTTTGCATCAGCAGGAATCGGCTTCGGTGCTTCAGCGTGTACACATAAACCACCATCTTCTTTATGCGCTTTCCCTTTCACTGAGCCCTTACCGCTTTCGTCGCCAATCCAACCGCGCAATACGCCAGCTGGAATTGCGCCCTTGGGTGTCAATTTCACTTCGCATTCTTCGCCAGCATGCACGTGGCCTTCCAGTTCGACCGTAAAAGTTGTGCCGTTAAGCGTAATTTCGCCTAATTTTTGACTTGCTCCAGCTGCGTGTTTATGTTCGCCTGGTTTTTCTTCTGCCACAACGGCAGCGGGAAAATAACTTGGCGTCACAATGAACGCCAAAGCCAGGATAATATGTTTCAGATGCATAATCAGTCTCCTTTTGACTGGGTTGGTGAAAGAAAAGATATTTATAATATGCTAGAAAGGTAATCAATGATCATGGTGTCTCTGATAATTCATCATGTGTGGTATTTTCTCCAATAACATCCTGCGACCGACAAAACCAAGCGTATCCGGCAGGCACCACGATCAAATTCAGGATCGTCGAAGTCACTAGTCCGCCTAATACCACCGTCGCTAAGGGGGCTAATAATTCACTCCCAGGGCGACCCGCCGCCCACACCAACGGAACTAATCCCAACACCGCCGTCAACGCCGTCATAATTATGGGACTCAGCCGCTGTTGCGATCCGGTGATAATGGCGGCCTCTAAATCTAAGCCTTCATCACGGCGCAAATAACTATAATGATTAACCAGTAAAATGCCGTTGCGCACGGCTATACCAAATAACGTGACGAAGCCCACTAAACTCGCAATGGAAAGAACAGGAGCAGCGCCATGACCAAGACCCACTAACGATAATGCGAATGCGGCTGGTTGTGCCGACGTTAACCACACAGCCACAACACCACCAATTAAAGCCAAGGGTAAATTAATCATTACCAATAACGCAGGTCGCCAATGACTAAATGCCATGCTGAGTAAGATAAAAATAACCGCAGCGGTTCCAAAGCTCATTAACGAAATGGCTTTCGCTGCACTTTGCTGAGCTTCAAATTGGCCGCCGTACACCACCGTACAGCCTAACTCCGCGACGATCGGGTCTACCTTTTTGCGCACAGCAGCTATGACCTGTCCTAAATTAGCGTTATCCTCGACATTGCAGGAGATTACCGCCTTACGCTGGCCTTGTTCTCGCACAATTAAATCACTCGCCCGTTCACGGCTGATATCGGCTACTTCATCTAAGCGCACTAAGCCACCACCCAAACCACGTAATAATAATCCTTGGACCTGGGCTAACGTCGCGCGATCTTCCGCCGCTAATCGAACCACTAAATCATATCGACGTAAACCATCGGCGACTTCAGCAACCACCTCACCGGCTAACGCATCGCGTACTTGTTCTGCTGCCATCGCTGGCGTCAAACCCGCGCGGGCCAAATCTGCCGCGCGATAACGAATCGGCACCGTTTGAATCATCACTTCACGATTTGCCACCACATCACGCGCCCCAGGCACGGTTTTCATTGCAGTTTCGATCGACTTCGCGGCGCGTCGCAACAGCGACAAATCTTCCCCAAAAACATTAATCGCAATAGCCGCTGGCGTGCCGGATAACATATGCGACAGACGATGTTCAATCGGTTGACCAATGGTGGCGGTAATTCCCGGAATATCTGCCAGCACCTGATCGATGACCGCTTTAACTTCTTTTTTATGGTGCCCTTCCGCAACGGAGATTTCAATTTCCGAATTTGACACGCCATGCGCATGCTCATCACGTTCCGCCCGACCCGTGCGTCGCACCACCGACGCCACGGACTTATCCGACGCAATGCGCTGTTCGATACCACGTGCTAAGCGATCACTTTCCAATAAGGACGTACCTGGCGGCATATTCAAAAAGACGGTAAAGGTTAATTCATTCATCGTCGGCAAAAAGCTGGTGCCAAATGATCGAGCAATTAATAACGACACCCCCGTCGCTACCAACGAACCAATCACCACGACTCGTTTCCAACGCAGCGCCCAGACCACACAGGGTTGATAAGCACGCTTTAACCAAGTCACCACTCGACTATCGTGGTCGGCTTGCGCATGCGCGCCACGCAACATCAATCGACATAGCGCGGGTGTCACGGTCAACGCCACTAATAACGACGCTAAAATTGCCGTGATATAAGCAATGCCCAGCGGCTGGAAAAAACGACCTTCTAAACCTTGCAGGAATAACAGCGGCACAAAAACCAACACAATAATAATCGTGGCAAATACCACTGATGAGCGCACTTCATTGCTCGCATCCAACACCACGCGTAAAAATGGACGAGGAGTAGAAATAGCCGCATTTTCACGCAAGCGACGCAAGACATTTTCTACCCCAATGATCGCATCGTCTACTAATTCACCAATGGCCACCGCAAGACCACCCAACGTCATCACATTAATCGTTAATCCCCAGGCCCATAGTATTACCAAAGCCAAGGCCAACGATAATGGCAAAGCCGTCAAGGTGATTAAACTGGCGCGCGAGTTCATTAAAAATAATAACACAATTAAAGCAACGACTATGCATGCTTCTAATAATACTCGCTGCACATTTGCTACTGACAGCGAGATAAAATCCGCCTGACGAAAAACGTGACGATTAAGTCGCATGCCCGGTGGCAAAGTGAGACTATCTAAGGCGGCATCAATCGCCGCTGTCACACCCAGTGTATTAGTGCCTGGCGATTTTTGCACCGTCACCACGACGGCAGGCTCGCCATTTTCCGCTCCCGTTCCTCGTTTCGGCGCACCAGCCAGCGACACCTCGGCCACCTGACCAATCGTTACCGCTACGCCATCACGCCACGCCACGAGCGTTTGTTTAATATCATCAACGGAACGCACCCGCCCCGTTTGCCGCAACGGTAATTCCAACGAATTCACATCCGGTAAATATCCCGCTGATAACGTAGTATGCGCCGCGCGCGCTGCCGTCACGACTTCTTCTACCGTAAGTCCATATTGCCGTAATTGATCCTGCCGACAGGCGACTTGGTATTCCGGTAATTCTCCTCCAATGGCGACAATTTGCGCCACCCCAGGTACCGCTAATAAATGACTGCGTAAATCATATTCCGCATAAGACCGCAAAACCAAAGGCGACACAGTTTTATCTGGCGAGGACAACGACAATAATAATATTTCACCCGTAATAGAAGTAATGGGCGTCAAATCACTATGCACACCAACCGGCAACGATTCACGCACCGTGCTCATGCGCTCCACCACTTGCTGACGACACGTCATGATGTCTTCGCCCCAAGCAAACTCCGCCCACACCAACGACAGACTCGTCGCCGAAGATGAACGCACACGACGTAACCCAGAAATACCGCCCAACGCCTGTTCAATCGGTTGCGACACCTGCGATTCCACTTCGTCCGCCGATAAACCCCCTGCCTCAGACAACACCACCACCGTCGGCGCATTTAATTCCGGAAACACATCCACCGGCATACGCGGCAACAACAAACCCGCCGTGACCACTAAAGCACAAGCAAATAAAATAACTAACGCTGGGTGACGGAGGGACCAAATAATAGTAGATTTTAACATAGAGATAAACGTCCGAGGTCCGAAGTCCGAGGTCTGGAATAATTCGTTCGAGGTCCGAGGTCCGAGGTCCGAGGTCCGAGGTCTGGAATAATTCGTACGAAGTCCGAGGTCCGAGGTCCGAGGTCTGGAATAATTCGTACGAAGTCCGAGGTCCGAGGTCCGAG
>SYDV01000188.1 GCA_005801395.1 Planctomycetia bacterium
CGAAATGCGTGCGCTAACCAACTTCATTGGCAATGGCGTTGCCACCATCGTCGTCTCTCGCTGGGAAAAGGCACTCGATCTGACCACGATGCAGAACGAATTGACTGGCTCCAAATAACACGCCGCGAACTCGACCACCCCAGGAATTATGGTTTGGCGACAGCAAATGCCGGGTCATCCAAATCGATCCGGTAGAGTCTCTGATTATAATCGTAACGCGGCGTCGGCGTTTGCTTATTGGTGAATAACGTCGTGTACGTGCCTTCAAAATAAAGCTGTGGACTGCCAGCGGCGGTCCAATCCAGGTGCAAACGCGGATTGTAAAACGTGTAATTATCGTGGCTGAGAATTTTCACCGCCGTGCCCCATGGACCAGTGGGTAAATCGGATTCGACGTACCATATTTCACCCAGCGAAGACGACTTGCCATCACGTTGCATAAATACGCTCACCCATCGTTTACGCCACGGATGCCAACCAATGGCGCCCGTGTGCGGAATAATTTTTGTGCCCGCCGCATCAACGACGTGTGATTGCGGGGTCAACGCCTCCCAACGCGCTGGATCAGACCACGCGGCAAAGGTGGCTTCGCAGCGCATGTTCGGAAAGGGATTTCCGAATAATAACCAAGACTTCCCTGGCGCTTCATGCCACAGCGACGCCTGACCATCCGGTACGGTTTTCGGCCTCGGTTTTCCCGCGCTCCTTTCCCACACCACACGCTGACGTTCGAATTGTTGTTGTTCGTTATTCCAAACGGTCAGGCCTGTTTCGTACGCATCTAACATGCCCTCAATTTTTGAATAATAACCACCGATTCGTTCTTTCCCGTTGTCATCCATCAGCGAAATTAAACCAAAAATCCACGTCGGACCTTTCCCAGGTAATGGCGCGATACCACGTGGCTTGCCCTTGGCATCGCGAAAATAAGTCAGCGGTAATGTGAGTGGTGGCACCAAAAACTCACCCTTCGGAATTGCCGAGCGTGCGCCCGAACTGGTAAAAATACCGAGCGGATACCCAGGCACGTTGCTGTCGCCCCATAACCACAATAATTCCCCACCAAACGGTACACACTGCACACTATCCGAACCAATAATGCCGGTTTCTTCCCAGTCCTGATGATCACCAAAACGTTGGCTCTCAGCAAATATTCCACCACCGGTCAAACGGCCAATGCGCTTGGCCAGCGACCAACGTTCAATCGGAATAATGATGGTCGTCCCAGGTTTTGGCGTAACGCGAACACCATGATTACCAAAACCATCCGCTGGGACGCCGTATCCTGGACTATGAATTTCCAGCCACACTTCCTGCCCCATTAATTCCGACTGATCAAATGCCACCACCCCGGCATTATCCGTGACATAAACTACCTGCCCCGTGGTGCGCAAAAGAACCAAAGGCACCGGCCATTTGGTTTGTTTATCAATAACTTGGATGCGGCAAGATTCCTGACCGATCAGCGAAATCAAACTAGCCAAAATTAAGCAGGGAATTAAGAGCGCTTGATGTGAAATCGTTGCTGCTTGCACGGGTTGTACCTCATCGGGTTAGAATACCGTCGAAAGCAACTTTGATTACCAATTAAAAAGCCATATTGATACGGTCACACCAATCAAAAGTCGTGCGCGGTATCAAGGCCAACGGTTATTCGCAAGCCGACGCGAACGCAGCCGCCACTGCCGCGCCGTCCATAATTTCGTGCGTCTCAACCATCCCCATGGCCGTAGGCAAGACAAAACGCATGCGACCGGCAGCGACTTTTTTATCCAAGAGACAATGCTTGGTCAGCGTTTCAGCGAGTGCCAATTTATTATCCGTCGTGTGTACCTTTGGTAATTGATAATGCTGCAACAACGCATCCTGCCGTGCGATTAACGATGTGTCTTTCAATAAACCTAATCGCTGCGCTAAATTCGCTGCCATCCGCATGCCAACACCTACGGCTTCACCATGTAAATAACGCGTGTACTTGGTTTCACGCTCTAACGCATGACCAAATGTATGGCCATAATTCAGATGTGCCCGCACACCTTGCTCTGTTTCGTCTTCGCCAACATACCATGCTTTGATACGACAACTTTCAGCCACCGCGTAGGCCACTGCCGTTGGTTCACCCGCAACCAATTTCTGCGCATTAGCTTCTTGCCAGGCAAAGAAAATAGGATCTTTAATGACACCGTACTTTAATACTTCGGCCAATCCCGCACGATATTCACGACCGTCCATGGTGCTTACCAGCTGCGGATCTATCACCACGCAGCGCGGTTGTTTAAATGCACCGATTAAATTTTTTCCCGCCGCGCTATTGACCCCGGTTTTGCCGCCGACACTGGAATCAACCATCGCTAATAACGTGGTCGGTATTTGAATAAACGTAATGCCGCGCATCCATCCAGCGGAAACAAAACCCGCTAAATCACCACTCACACCGCCGCCAAAAGCAATAATGGCACCGCTACGATCAATGTGGTTTGCTGCGCACGCCTGCCACAACGTATCTGCCGTACTGAGCGATTTGCTTGGTTCTCCGGCTGGGAACGTCACCACGGCGTGCGCGATTCCCGCGTTCGTTAGCGAAGCGGTCAACGCGGCACCGTGATGTTTTGCCACGGTCGCGTCCGCAATAACCAAGGCCTTACTGCCTTTAATGAGCGGGGCAATTAACGCACCCGCTTGCGACAACAAACCAGCGCCGATGTGAATGGGGTAGCTGCGCTCGCCAAGAGCGACATTAACTTGATGTGGTGTACTCACGAACGACATGCTCCATCTGAATACGGATACCGCAACCACGCTCACGCCCAATGCATCAGCAACCGGCACGATATAACAATCACGAAACAACTATCGTTGACAACACCTTGGACCGGCGACCGTTAATCATTCCTATGCGCCAAGCTTTATTTACTGCTTTCACCACGCTCACACTCACCATTGTATCCGCATACGCGATGGATTGGCCGCAATTTCGCGGACCAGATCACAATGGCATCAGCACCGAGACCGCCTGGACGCACACATGGCCAGCAGAAGGCCCACAAAAATTATGGCAGGCCGAGGTCGGACTGGGTTACTCATCGGTGTCCATTGCCAACGGTAAGCTCTACACCATGGGCAACGCTGACAATAAAGACACGGTGTGGTGTTTAGACGCACTCTCCGGCACTGTGGTATGGAAACACGTTTTTCCTGCTGCGTTAGATCCCAAAAATTATCCGGGTGGCCCAAGTTCCACGCCAACCGTCTTTAATGGCGCTGTTTACACCCTCAGTAAAAATGGCTTAATTTTTTGTTTAGATGCGACCACTGGCACACCCCGTTGGCAAGTGGATGCCATCTCGGCTGGAACGACACGTCCGAAATGGGGCTATGCCAGTTCCGCATTTATCGCGGGGGATCTGGTTATTTTTAATGTCGGCAATAATGGATTAGCACTAAAACAAAACGATGGTGCAATTGTATGGAATTCCGGCAAAGGTGCCAGCGGTTACGCCAGCCCTGTGCGCTATCAGCAAGGTGACACCGCAATGCTCGCCATGTTTGGCGAAAGCGCCTTACGTGGCGTAGAATTAACCACCGGCACCGTGCGTTGGACAATTCCCTGGAAAACCAGCTACGGCGAAAATTCACCCGACCCGATTATTATCAGCGATCAGGTTGCTGGTAACAAACTATTTCTCTCCACCGGTCACGGATTGGGTTCGTCACTCTACACCCTACCCACGAACGGTGAACCCACTGAGATTTGGAATAATAAAGAACTTGGCAATCATCTAGCTAGCTCGGTTTTATTTGACGGCCATTTTTATGGTTTCACTGGGCGCGTAAACAAAGAAGACGGCCAACTTGGCTGCCTGAATGCCGCCACTGGTGCCCAAACGTGGACGACGTCGATTCGAGGTTCGCTTATTTTAGCGGACAAACGTCTGATTATATTGACACTAACTGGGGAATTAATTGTCGCCGAAGCTAATCCAAAAAATTATAAGGAATTAGCGCGAGCACAGGTATTAGGGGGAACAG
>SYDV01000189.1 GCA_005801395.1 Planctomycetia bacterium
AGGCACCATCAAAACTATTCGACTAAGGACGTTTCTGACAAAAGATTTACAAGTGTAGTAACTCACTCAGTGATTGTTTATAAGTGACCACATGGGAATCGCATTAGCCGAATGGAATTATAATAGTGTAATTTAACTGACCTAAGTTTTACGACTTATGGACATCACCTCCAGAAATGCGGTCCCTGTTATGACCTCCTACCGTTCACGCGACGAAAAATGACGGTCAAATTCCGACTGATTCACGGCAACTGACCTTTCAGCTCCCAAACGGCAGCTGCCTATACGATGTAACCAATTCCTCATTGGTGGTACTACTCGGCAAGGCCTTAACCCACCCAAAGACTAGCAACATGTTGTAAACTCTAACGTAACCAACGGTTTCGTTGTCCGCTGAGAGAAAGTGTCGAAACTAAATACGATGAGCCCTCGCTTACTAAACTCATTCATCTTGAGCGGTATCGTCCTTAGCCTGATACATGCCCACTTAGGCGCCGCTACCACATTAACCATCGCTAAACCGAATGTGCTGGTCATTTTGGTGGACGACATGGGCTATGGCGATCCCCATTGTTTCAATCCGGAATCAAAAATTGAAACTCCGCATATCGACCAACTCGCCAGCGAGGGTATGCGCTTTACCGATGCACATGCTCCAGGATCAACGTGCGTACCGAGTCGTTATGGTTTATTCACCGGGCGTTATCCCGTTCGCACCTGGAACATTAAAAAAGCTGACAAAATAATCCGTAATGGCCATGAGACGATGCATTTTCCTTTGCCCATGCTCAAAGATGAACCACAACGACTTAATTTAGCGACGTTGATGAAACGTAATGGGTACGCCACTGCCTGTATCGGAAAATGGCATCAAGGAATGTCGAGTAAGGCCGATGCTGATGGTATTTTACCACTATCACCAATTAATTTTGGTTTCGATTATTACTTTGGCTTTGATGCATCGGAGCAACCGCCTTATGCTTTTATTGAAAACAATCGTTTCGTTGTTTCACCAACTGGAATGGTTGAAGAGTCTTTAGATCCGACTGTCACCAATTCAGCAACCCAGGGTCGTCACATTCGCCCTGGATCTGCCGCACCTGATTGGAATTTCGATGCAATTTTACCTACCATTGCCAACAAAACGGATGCTTGGCTCAACAAACATATAAGCAAACATAAAGACCAACCGTTTTTCCTCTATTACGCCATTCCCGCACCGCACGCACCGTGGCTGCCTGGGCAAACCTACGCCGGAAAAAGTGCTGCTGGATTATATGGAGATTATGTGATGGCGGTTGATGCCGTAATTAGACAGGCGCTCGCTACGTTAAAGCAGTTACATTTAGAAGAACAGACTTTGGTATTGTTCTCCAGCGATAATGGTCCGGTGTGGTACGACAAAGATATCTCCAAATTTAACCATCGCGCATCCGGCCAGTGGAAGGGCATGAAAGGTTCGCTTACCGAAGCTGGTCATCGCATGCCATTTATTGCCCGCTGGCCTGGGCAAGTTCCCGCTACCTCAACTTGCGATCAGATGATTTGTTTTACTGATCTTATAGCGACTTTGGCAACGATGGTCGGAGACACCTTACCGAACGACGCTGGTGAAGATAGCTTTGACATTATGCCGTTGCTACGTGGACAAACGCCATCGCCTCCGATTAGAACTCGCCAAATCCATGTCAATTATGGATCCTACACGGTCGCCCTGCGCGACGGCAAATGGAAGCTAATTTTACCAGCATGGCAATATGCCGTGGCAGATCGCACGATATCACCCGATCAGGTGATTGCGCCCAACGATAAAAAATCGAAGTTCGAATTATACAACTTGCAAAACGATCCATCCGAAATGAAAAATCTAGCTGAAGAAAATCCAACTCAAGTACAGGCTCTTTTCGCTATCTTAAAAGCCGAAATTGAACGGGGACGTTCACGGACTTCGCCTTGATTGGCAACACTTAATTATGACAGCACCTATGAAATCTACCTTATGAACAAACCACATATCCCATTTATCATGCTCGTCGTAATTGCGCTCGGCTACTCACTGCCAGCTGCCGACACCAAACCAAACATCGTTTTCATCTTTGCTGACGATTGGGGTTGGGGTGATTTGAGTTGTCATGGGCATCCGTCTATTATAACCCCAAACCTCGATCGCCTTGCGCAAGAAGGTACTGATTTTCAATTATTTACGGTAGCCAGCGGTGTTTGCTCACCGAGTCGAGCCGCCATTTTGACGGGACAATATCCTTCTCGATTCAGTATTCACGGTCACTTCGCTACCGTTGAAAGTCACGTCCAACGCGGCATGCCCGATTGGCTTGATCCCAAAACCGTATTATTACCCCGCTTGCTCCAGGAAAACGGATATGCCACCGCGCATTTTGGCAAATGGCATCTTTCTAATACCACCGTGCCGGACTCACCTTTACCGAGCGACTATGGTTATGACTCCTATGGCGCCTTTAATTGTTCCGGGCCACAAATGCCGGTGCACGATGATGTAAAAAACTCCATAGCCTTTATTGAGAAAAGCCACGCCACTGGAAAACCTTTTTTTATTAATCTTTGGGTTCACGAACCACATACCCCACATTACCCACAACCAGAATACTTAGCGCAGTTCAAAGCATTACCCGAAGCCGACCAAATTTATGCCGCTGTATTGGCACACGCCGATGCACGTATTGGCGAATTACTCGCTATGTTGGAGCGGTTAAATATTAGTAAAAATACGCTGGTGATGTTCAGTTCTGATAACGGACCAGAAAATACTGGATCTCCAGCTAAACGCCTAACGGAAGACGAATCCACTGGCCCTGGATTTGGAACATTTGCCTCCGTCGGCACCACCGGTGGGCATCGCGGTCGAAAGCGCTCCTTATTACAAGGTGGTATTGGCGTTCCATTTTTTGCTCGTTGGCCAGGAAAAATTCCTGCAGGTAAAATTGATACAACAACACCGCTAACGGCAGTTGATTTATTGCCGACCTTGTGCGCTATCGCACAAGCAAAGCCGCCAGCGGACTATTCCTCAGATGGCATTGATCAAACAGCGGCTTTGTTTGGTACCACAACGACCATACGCAATAAACCAACGTTTTGGCAATGGCAGACACCCAGCAAAAATGGCGATACCTGGCCGATGCTTGCCGTGCGAGACGGCAAATGGAAAATGATAGTCGGTAAAGACTTTACACATATTGAACTTTTCCATTTCCCCGATGATGGTTTTGAAAAGACCAATGTAAGCGAGAAAGAACCAAATGAGGTCAAACGATTAACTGACTTACTCAATAATTGGACGGCCACGTTGCCACAAAATGCAGCGACTAATTGCTTTTCCAGCGAACGCCGCAAATAATCTATTCACGACCACACGAAAGCATGATTCTATTATGATATATTTTACTCAAACGATTCGCTCCTTATCATTCTCTCTCGCCTGCGCACTAATGCCCATTTTCCCACTGATTGCAGTTGATATCGCAGCAATGCGTGAACAGGTCCTCACACTAGGACATCTCACTACCGCACCTGCGACACAACCCGCCGACAACACCACAAGCGACAAAGAATTACAGGCAATATTTTACGATGTCTTACGCTGGAAAGGACAACCGACCAAGGTTTTCGCCTGGCTCGGAACGCCTAAAACTGTTACGAGGAAAATTCCAGGTATGGTGTTAGTTCACGGTGGTGGCGGAACGGCCGAAAAAAATTGGGTTAAAAAATGGACCGATAAAGGATATGCCGCTATCAGCATCGCGGTAGAAGGACAATTGGATGTTCGCGAAGATCAAAATCCAAAAGCATGGAAAAAACACCCATGGGCAGGCCCGGCTCGCAATGGTATTTATGGCGATTCCTCCGAACCATTAACTGATCAATGGATGTATCATGCGATGGCCGATATGGTGCTTGCCCATTCGTTACTGCGCTCACAACCCAATATCGACGTCAATAACATTGGCGTCATGGGAATTTCCTGGGGCGGCGTGATTACCAGCACGGTCATTGGCATTGATACGCGATTTGCTTTTGCCATTCCTGTTTACGGTTGTGGTCATTTAACGCACGCGGCAAACCAATATGGTACAGCTCTCGGAAATAATCTATTTTATCAAGCTGTTTGGGACCCCAACATTCGCATGGATCGCGTAAAAATCCCTGTCTTATGGTTATCCTGGCCAGAGGATCTCCATTTTCCGCTCGATAGCGTCTCCGCCACCTATCGCGCTGCATCTGGCCCGCACTTACTCTCGCTCATCCCAAAAATGGGCCACGGCGGAGGTCCCCCCACCATCGTACCAGACAGTTATGCTTTTGCCGATAGCATCGTCCAACATGGTAAACCCTGGTGTTTGCAAGTCCGCCAAGTCCGTAAAGGCCAACTTGTTGAAGTTGATTTCTCTAGCACCAAGCCCTTGGAGCGAGCCGTGCTCATCTCCACCACGGGCACTGGTTTCACCGGCAAACGGACGTGGATCGAATCCCCCGCCATGCTTATAAAATCTTCCAATCACTGGCAAATGAGCGCCAATTTACCGGCTGGAACGACGGCGTGGTTTATCAACGCACACAGCCAAGGATTAACCGCTAGTTCTGACTACCAGGAAATTGCGCCCTAATAACGCCTCAGCGCTGAGTGAAAATAAAGACGCCTTTTTTATTGGCGACCATCACGTCAGGTTTTCCATCTTTATTAATATCGCCAACGGTTACTTGCGTACCGACACCGCTATCGTCGTCGATTAAATGCGGAACGAATGTCGCACCATTTTTTCCGTCACGCACCAACTGAAACCAATAGAGTACGGGAGCGGCCATCGGCTCTTCGTCCTTCGTTGGACCATGTGCCCAGCGACGTTTTCCCGTTACGATATCTTTCAGCCCATCACCATTAATGTCGACCAATCGTAAGGCGTGTAATTGGCTAAACTTGACGCCAGCAGGATTTTCTTCAGCTGTCGCGCCCATGATTTTACGTTCAATAAATGATCCCTCATTATTCTGCTCAAACCATCCCAGGCCAAAGCCGTGAGCATCATAGCTGCTTACGACATCATTTCGACCATCGCCGTTGACGTCATAAACACAAATAAATGATCCACCGCGCGTGCCTGTTGGCGAAAACGGAAAGGGATGAAATACCCAATCTTTATCCTCTTTCGTGTCAGCCGGCTGTTCACGCCAACCTTCTTTGTCGAGAATATCCTGACGGCCATCGCCGTTCACATCGCCTGAGCCATATCCGTGCGTATAGCGGAAATACTTAA
>SYDV01000190.1 GCA_005801395.1 Planctomycetia bacterium
AAATGAGTGAAAGACTCAAAAAAAGCGCTTTCCAACTGGCTTCTCTTTCTCCTCCGGTGCTCCGGTCCTCCATGTTAATGGATTATTCCGGCTGAGATGACTCGGAATTGGTATTAAAAATATTTTGGAAACTTCGCTAACTTTTCATTCGCTGGACGTTGTTGTATGCCCGCTTGCCTCTGGACCACAAGCTCGGGAGTATGCACGCCCAACCCGTCAGCCTAGGTGAACCGAATTCAACGATGATGGATAATGACGAACCAACGAACAGCGCAGATAGCACCACCCGACGCTTACGTCGGAAGCGTGGCGATGCTGATTCTAGTTGGCGCCGTCGCATGGCGAGCAGAGTAGCAATAGATCCATCTCGTTTGACGGTGCCGGTACTACCGACGCTGATACCGACCGGTGGCGAGATCTCCTATGGCGCTGATTTTACAGCCGTGCGCTATGCGCAATGTTGGGAGGATACAGAAGTCTTATTGGCTGGCCTTGCAGTGCAGCCAGGCGATGTGTGTTTAAGCGTCGCCTCAGCAGGCGAAAATGCGTTGTCGTTATTAACGGCTTACCCAGCTAAAGTTTTTGCAGTTGATTTAAATCCAGCGCAATTAGCCATGTTGGAATTACGCGTGGCAGCTTATCGCTTGTTGTCATATGACGATTTATTGGTTTTTATGGGCTCGCGTCGTGGTCAGCATAGGGTGGGATTATATCATAATTGTCGTCGTTTATTGTCGCGACATGCGCAATCGTATTGGGATGATCGCCTTGAAGACATCGCCCATGGCCTTGGTTCAGCGGGTAAGTTTGAGCATATTTTACAACGGCTACGTACCTGTTTTGTGCCGTTGGCACATAATCGTTCGGTCATTAATGAATTATTGCAACCGCGCTCGCGCGGTGAGCGCCATGCGTTTTTCCGTGAGGTTTGGGATACGCCGATGCGACGATTATTGGTGCGTTTATTTCTGCCGCGTTTGGTGCACGCCCGCACTGGTAATGGCGTATCATTTTTGCCATCGTTTGATGTTAACCATGGACGCCGCGTGGCTGAACGAACGCAACGGCTGATCACGGAAATGGATCCTGCAAACAACCCCTATTTGCATTGGATGTTAACCGGTACGCATGGCGACTATTTACCATTTGCCTTGCGGCGCGAAAATGTGGCAACCATTAAAGCGAATATTGATCGTTTGGATTGGCGGTTATGCGCCGTGGAAGACGTGATCAGTGAATTAGGTGACCGTTCCATTGATCGTTTTAATCTGAGTGACATGTTCGAATATTTAGCGGAACCAGCTTACCATACGCTGCTTCATCGTCTGGCTCGCTGTGGCCGTCGTGGTGGTCGTTTGCTTTATTGGAATACGATGTTTCGTCGTCGTCGTCCGCCAATGATGGCAGATATGCTGTTGCCGCTAACGGATTTGGCAGCCGCGTTGAAAAATCGTGACCAAGTGTTTTTCTATGATGATCTGGCGATCGAAGAGATCATTTAATAGATAGTTATTTTACTGATCACTGCGAAGTTGAACGGCGTCTTCGATGGCCTGAGCTGAGTCCTCCAGTGGTTCGCGTAAACGACAAGACTCTTCTTCTGTAATGTCGAAGTCGTTGATCGCCAATGATGCGCGTAGAGCTAATAGTTCTGAATGTAATTCGAGTTCTTTTGCTGCTACGTTTCTACGTTGTGCCTGCTCACGTTTGGTCACATATGCAGCTTTGTGGGTTTCGTAGGTCGGTAATAATTTAGCTATAATGGGATCTTTGTTGAGAGTTTTCCAATTGGCTTCGCGTTTTTCAAATTCGGCATCATCGACCATGGTGATAAACATCTGTGATTCACGTAATTCGATTAAGGAAAATTTTCCGGCTTGTTCAATTGCGGTGAGAGCATTTTGTTCTTTGAATGCTAACATAATGGCTTGCTCTAAGAGGCGCCGTTGTTGATCAAGTTCAGCGCATTGTTTTTCGACACGTTCGCGAGTGACATTCGAGATGGTAGTTAGGCCTTCTTGATGTTCTTGGCGCCCCGCACGGCGGTTAATTTCACTGCTTTTCCAACGTTCGGCGGCATCCACCAAGTGCAAGGCAATGATCTGACGATGTTTGAGCGCCTGGCTTTTTTGGAAATAGAGGTTGTCGTTCTGTGAGGTGGCGCGAACAAAAGTTAATTGGTCGGTTAGTACGGTAATTAAATTAATTAATGTGGCACGGTATCCAACTGCCGCTGGAGTATCTGCGGGTAGATCCTTGGCCGCGGCGGCTTCGACTACTTTAACGTGGGAATCCAATAAAGCATCAAAAGCATTGGTAATTGCCTCTAAATCAATCTCTGGGTCGAGGCGTTCTGGCGTTTCAAGTTGCGGTTCTAATTTTGCCCGCGTTAGTCGTAAATGTTCACGGTAGTCCTTGAGAGCGGGTAAATCAGGGGGCAATTTCCCATAGCGTTCATTGAGAGTGAATTGTGATTCAATGACGTTTAGCATATCAACATAGCGTTGTTGGCTACGTCGCATGTTCGCGGCGCTATCGAGTGGACGTCCGGCGATAATCGCTTGTACACCGCCTTCAACGGCATTTACCAAATGGGCGCGGTAGCGCTTAAAGATAGGGTCATCAAGACAGTGTGGAAAACGTTGGCTCGCGTAGGAATATTGTTGTGCGGTATTTGATAATTGTTGGGTTGAGGCAATTAATGCGGTGAGTTCAGAGCGAAAACGCACGGCGGCGCTGAGGTCAATTGGTTCTGACTTTTGTGCGAGTCGCTTTTGCCAATCGGCGGCAATTGTGCGGCGGACCACTAAGACATCAGAAAAAGCAGAAGGTAAATTCGACCCAGCGCTCTGGTAAGCGGCGCGTAATTGTTCGTGTGCCTGCACGAGTCGCGCCAGATCTTGCGGTAGCGCTAAACGTAGCGCGTCGCGGTTTTCGTCGGCGAATAAGGGATTGCTGGTAATGATGCACAGGACGAGATAAAGGAATAGACGCATAAAATCTCCGCTCATATGTCGGCATTCACAGCGCTCATGACATCATGATTTTTGCTCGAAGAAATATAAAAATGAAAAACCGTCGGCTCCGTGTTTGGCATAAGAGCTTCCTACGGTAGCCTACTAATCACTGATTGATGGGTCTACCCTTCGGTTGCGGCGTCGCTTTCGCCGTCTGCGGGCTTCGTTTTGTGTTTATAGGCGGCGCCCATGAACCCGCGGAATAAAGGGTGCGGTTGGACTGGGCTAGATTTGAATTCTGGATGCGCCTGGGTGGCCACGAAGAAGGGGTGATTTTTTAATTCGATAATTTCGACTAAGGATGATTCCGGTAAATTTGGATCAGGAATATAAAGTCCAGTAAACTGTAGCCCAGCAGCTTCGAATTGGTTGCGGTATTCATTATTAAATTCATAACGATGGCGGTGACGTTCTTGGACGACATCTGCGCCACCATAAAGCTTAGTGGTGCGACTGCTCTTTTTAACCAGGGTGCAGGCATAGTTACCGAGACGCATAGTGCCGCCCAAATTGCCAGCGGCGACGACGTCCTTTTGTGATTCCATGACGACAATAATGGGATGAGTGGTTTTCTCATTCATTTCAGTCGAGGTCGCATCGGCATGACCTAAAACATTGCGCGCAAATTCAATGCAGGCGGCTTGCATGCCTAAGCATAAGCCAAGGTAGGGAATATTATTTTCACGTGCAAAGCGAATTGCACGTAACTTGCCTTCAAATCCACGTTTGCCAAAACCGCCAGGAACTAAAATACCATCAATGCCTTTGAAGCGCTCTTGCCAGTTCTCATCTTTTTCAAGTTGCTCAGATTCAAGACGAATAATGTTGGCTTTAAGTAAATGACTATACGCAGCGTGGTCGACGGATTCCGTGACGGATTTATACGCGTCCTGATGGTCGATATATTTGCCGACCATGGCAATGGTGACGGTGTCTTTAGGTTTCTTGATGTGATTGACCATCAAGTCCCAAGCTTTCATGTCACATTCTTTAATCGGTAGCCCGAGTCGACGACACAGTAATTCATTGATGTTTTGTTTGAGTAAGACTTGTGGCACTTCGTAAATAGTGTGCGGTACGTCTGGCAGATCGACCACTTTGTCTTGATCGACATTGCAGAAAAGTGCGAGCTTTTCTTTAACGCTCTTGGCCAATGATTTTTCACCACGGCAGACCAGGAAATCCGGAATAATACCAATTTCGCGAAGTTTCTGCACGCTGTGTTGCGCTGGTTTAGTTTTGATTTCGCCGGCGGCTTTGATGAAGGGGATATAAACTAAATGGATGAAGGCGGTGTAGTCACGACCAACTTCATGGCGCATTTGCCGCACGGCTTCCATGAAGGGTAATCCTTCAATATCACCAACTGTGCCACCAACTTCGCTAATGACGACATCAACGTCAGGGCCGCCTAAACCGAAAATACGGGATTTGATTTCATCCGTTACGTGGGGCACCACTTGTACGGTACCGCCGTTATATTTCCCCGCGCGTTCTTTCTGAATAACCGTTTGATAGATTTTGCCGCTGGTGACGGTTGAATGCTGCGTACAGGGAACGCCTAAAAAACGTTCGTAGTGGCCTAAATCCAAATCGGTTTCCGCGCCATCGTCAGTGACGAATACTTCTCCGTGCTGGAACGGATTCATGGTACCTGGATCAACATTTAAATAGGGATCCAATTTTTGAATGCGAACACGGTAACCCATGTTGATGAGCAATCGTCCGATGGATGCGGCGGCGATGCCTTTGCCCAGTGAACTGACGACACCACCGGTGACGAATATGTGGCGTGTTGGACCATCGCGTTTGATAGGAGTAGG
>SYDV01000191.1 GCA_005801395.1 Planctomycetia bacterium
GAAAGGTAGTCGCTGAAGTTATTGGCGTCGTGGTTGTTGGACGATCAATGGGATCGTTAGCAGCCAGAAAATCGACGCTTGGATGATCGACTTGAGTAATATTGGGAAATTCTTGAATGGGAGGAAACTCGGGACGGTGCGTGGTTTGTTCATTGATGCTTGGCAAGACAGGTGCCGGTGGCAATGGCTGAACGATATTTTGGCTTTGACGGGCCATGCCTAAGCCAACTGCGACGGCGATGCCGATGCCTGCCAACATGCCAATAACAATAGCGACGGGAGTCATGTTAGTTGATGACGGTTGCTGTACATCCGTGCGCGCTAGTGAACCAGTGAGGCTCGCGCGGCGTTCATCGTCCATGACGGTAACGCGCGCGAAGCGCGGCATTTTTCCGCTGCGGAACAATTCTATGTCGACTAAAAATTCTTCAGCATTTTGGTAGCGTTGATGGCGGTCTTTCTGCATGGCGTGATGCAAAATAGCGGCGACCACCGGTGACATAGAACGATTTAATTCGCGTGGATCCGGCGGCACTTCAGAAATAACTTGATGTCCAATTAAAAAAGGTGAACTGCCGTGAAAAGGGGGGCGACCGGTTAATAAATGGTAGAGGCTGGTTCCTAGGGAATAAATATCCGCGCGTCCATCTACGTCGGGCAATCCCTTTGCTTGTTCTGGAGCCATATAAGACGGCGTGCCGACTAAATCGCCGGTGAAAGTTAATTTTTCATCATCGATAATATTGCGCGCCAGACCTAAGTCGCCAATTTTTGGAGTGCCTTCGGAGGTTAAAAAGATGTTACTGGGTTTAATATCGCGATGTACCAAGCCCGCTTGATGAATGGCAATTAAACCTTTTGCACAACCGGCGATGATTTTTAAGGCGGTCTCTTCGTCTAAGCGGCCATCTCTTTTAATACGACTGCCCAGATCGCCTCCGGGAACGTACTGTAAGGCCATGTATAAATGACCGTCGGCTTCTCCGGTATCGTAAATGGTGACGACATTCGGGTGATCAATGCGTGCGGCAACTTTGGCTTCACGTAAAAAACGTTCGACGAATTTTTCTTTGCGCGCTAAATCAGAGCGAACGACTTTTAGTGCGACGGTGCGATCGAGCGATAATTGCATGGCCTCATAAACGATACCCATGCCGCCTTCACCTAAGGTGCCCATGATGCGATAACCGCCAATGCGAGTTGGAGGCGGTGCGTGTTGCGTTAGCCGCGCGCGTACGTCGCTCGCATTGAGAGCATCGTTGTCAGTTTTATAGCCAGCGGAGGTTTTTGCTGGGTCAGGTGTTTGAGATTTACCATCGCTGGCACGCGTCATCGTGGTGACCCTGGGAGATGGGTGGCACTATTTCGTATGCGATGCGCGGGGCAATGGCCATTTTTCGTCAGATTTGAGGTATTTGGCTGGCAATCTGGACATAAGTGGTTGATCAATGCCATGATCAAGTGCTAGTGAGGCCGTGATTAAACGTATGTGTCAAAGCAACGAGGCGAGAGGCGGCTGAAGGAGCCTCATTTTTTCGCAATTGGTACGGGAATCGTCTTCACCATGCGTTCAGCAATATATCGGGTAAATAATTTCGGGCTTTGTAAGGCAGACTTCCACCCAATGATGCCGTCGGACCCGATTTGGCGTTCGTACCAGCGTTCGACTTCATATTGCACGTCTTGGCGCGCTCCGTCGAAATGACCAGTCGCACTCCAGACGACTGAACCGTCTAAGCACGAGATGAGGTCGACGGTCAGGCCAATGGCGAGGGGATCGTAGCTATTAAAATGTTCAATGCGCCCGACCAGGATTCCATCGACACGTAATTCATCACGAATCGTCAACAGTTGCTGTGTGCTAATGCGATTACTTTTAATGACATCAATCGGCAACAATAAGTCACGTTGGTTTATGCTAATAGTTAAGACTTCATGTATGGCAAGTTCACGCAGAGCGGTCGTCATGCTGTCGTCCATGGCGGAAGCTGCGCGACCAATATTTCCAGCGCGGTGAAATGGCATAACCGCTACACGGCGCAGGGATGACGCTTCGATGCTGGTGTGAAAGGATAAGACTTCGTGGCGTGGGGGTTCGTAAAGACGGCTAAAAAACGGAACGCGACAGCCACTTAATGGAACAATGGTTAGTAGTAAAAGAAAAGCGAGTGGGCGTAGGTGCATGGTTTTGGTCATGGTGCACTTTTTTGAATTTGGAAACCTTTAATTTGGCGACGAATCTGGGCTTGTAGATCGAGTAATTCTTGTGATTGCCCTGGGACAAGTTTGAGCAATCCCGCGGCAGTTGTAAAATATTGTTGTTCAATGAGGAGGCGCTGTAATTCGATTGAAGCGACTTGTTGATCAAGGGCGGTTATGGCAGCCTTACGTGCGGCTAATTCTTGTTGCGCGGTGATGAGGTGATCTTTGACATGGGATAACGAATCACTTTGTGCTGCTAGCGTGTTACCGCGTGACACCGCTTGGGATGCTTGTTCGCGTAAAAGATCTATTTCTGCATGTTGCGAGCTGATGGTCATTTTACTGTCAGATAATTCACCCTCAACTCGGCGTAATCGTTCGAGCACCGATTCATTCCCACCACCATCAACTAAACGATTGGGGCCAGCACGTAAGGCGCCTTGTCCATGTCCCAAGCGCTGTTCGAGTTGGGATATTTTTTTCTCTAAATGAAGTAAATGGTCTGCAATTGCGGCTTGATCGGTGGTGGTATTTCCCGTTTGATTATTCGCTACCGAAGATTCTGTCGCAGGTTGTGTGGAGGGTATACTGCGATGTGTGCGTTTATCGATCGCACAGCCAGCTGCGGCTAATGCGGCTCCACTTAGAAGTGCTAGGGCGGCGGAAGTGAAGTTCACTTGCTTTGCTCCAATCCGGCGTCTGAGCTCAAGACATCACGCAGACGTGCTTGAAGCGCCATGGTTTCAGGCGAACTGCCAGCTAGGCGTAGAACGCGAGCGGCTAAATCAAATAATTGTCGTTCAGCATTGAGTCGAGCGAGTTCGAGTTCGGCGCGCTGTTGCTCGACTTGTTTCAGTTTTGCTTGGGTTGTGGTTAATTCATTTTGCGTCGTTGTAGCGAGTGCTTGCGAATCATTGAGTTCGGCTAATTTGACGATCAACGCTTGCTGAGCATCAATGGCGCGCGACAAAGATAGCTTTGTGGTGGAGAGTGCGGATTCCAATCCTTTATTATGTTCTTCGGATGCCGTTAGCGCGGCACTTAATCGAGTTAAACGATCAAGAACGGATTCACCTTGTTTGGGATCGGCGCTTAAAACCGCGATTGAATTAGTTGGCTTTCCAGCAAGGCGTGATTCAAGTTCGGTTAATTGTGCCGTCAGTATTTCACGCGCCTCTATTTCTGCACGTAGTTGTGTCGCGTTGGTACGGTCGCGTTCACTGACTTCGGAAATAAGACCCGTAATACGTTCGTTTTGATTGTGTTGTTGTACCAATAGCGATTCAATTTGTTTGCTGAGGTTGGCATTTTCTTGCACGGTAGCGGCTAATTTTGCTTCGCTTTCTCGGCGATTGGCAGTGACCGCATTGGCGACTTGTTCACTAAACGTAGTTTTTAAAGCGGCTAAATCAGTACGCAGTTCTTGTTCCCGTCGAGATAATACCAGAGCATTGACGGTGTCTGCGGCAGTTAATTGCCCTTCATATTGTTTACGGATATCGGCTAATTGTTGATCATAGCGCGCTTGTGCTTTGGTTAGTTCGATTTGATATTGTTCGCGCAATAATGTGTGGCTGGCATTTTCGTTGGCACTTTGTTGATCGACGGATGCAACGGCTTCCTTGGCGGCTTGTTCCAATGCTTTGGGATCAATCAGTTTGGCGAGATCCAATACTTCGCGGACCTGGTCCCCAGGTGATAGGGGATTCAATCGATCACCGATGGCAATTTGGCGTGCGATGGAGCGATTATCGCCAAGAATTTCGGTGATCTGCACCATGCCTTTAAGCACGTTGCCGTCAGCAGCGTCATAGACGCGTAAAAAAGTGCCGAGCTCTAAAC
>SYDV01000192.1 GCA_005801395.1 Planctomycetia bacterium
GAAATGGAAAGCTCCAGCATTAATCGACTACGCCGCGCAGATTAAAACTGATTCGCTATTCATCACCGACCTCATGGCCTTTGAATCTTTTGAAGATGGATATCTGAACAAACTACGAAAAAAGGCCGCCGATGTCGGCGTGCAAATTATCTTAGGCTCTTGGTCGATTTGCCCAACCTCTAAATCATTTAAAGACACCTGGGGCACGGGGGTTGAGCACGGCGCGCTAACCATGCGTATGGCCAAAGCATTAGGTTCACCCGCCGCACGTTTTATTTTAGGCAATGCCGGTGATCGTAAAACCCCAGGCGGCATTCAAGCACGTATCGCCGATACGGTGGCGGTGTGCAAACAACTGAAACCGTACTACGAAAATTTAGGCGTAAAAATCGCCATTGAAAATCACGCTGGTGACATGCAATCAGCCGAATTAGTTGAATTAATTGAAGCCGCCGGAAAAGAGTATGTCGGCGCAAATATGGACACCGGCAATGGTATGTGGACGCTGGAAGATCCGATGGTGACGCTGAATAATCTCGCCCCCTACGTGCTGACGACGAGTCTACGCGACACCATGTTGTGGGAATCACCAAAAGGCGCGACCGCACAATGGGTCGCGATGGGCGATGGCGTGGTTGATCACGCGACTTTCTTTGACGCCTTCGAAAAGAAATGCCCAGGTGTCGCCGTGCACATCGAAACCATCGGTGGTTTTAATAAAGAACTCACTTATTTGGAACCCGGATTTTTTGACCAATATCCCAAACAAACCGCCGCAGACTTTGCCGCCTGGTTACGTTTAGCGCGCAAAGGCAAAGCTTTGGAAGCAGGCAAAGGCGGTTTCGCCAGCGATCAAGAATTTCAAAAAGACCAAGTCGAGCGCAGCATCGCGTATTGTCGCAACGTCTTAGGACTTGGCCCCAAGGCATAATTATTAAATAATCGCTTTTGTACCGCCATCGGTATAAACAAAACAGCCGCGTACTGAGTACACGGCTGTTTTTTATTCATGCGATGTTTGTTTAACTTTATTTTGGGTAAACCGGCATCACGAAGTTAATGGGGCTAGCATATTTACTGCTTGGCCCAAACCACGTGTCAGCACTTGCGTGCCAGTCATGTTTTTCCCACAGCGCGATTAAGGCATGGTTGATAGCGTTACGCCAGGCAGATTGGTTAGGGGCAACAGCAATGCCAAATGGTTCGACGGTTAGGCGATTACCGGCTATGCGCAAAGCCGCTGAGTCCTTAGCATTGGCCACCATGCCAACCAAAGTGATGTAGTCACTGGTAATGGCATCTACTTCGCCGGCGTCGAGCGCGCTGCGCATCGCGGCATTATCCGCATATGTTTTCACCACGGCATCAGGATTAATTTGCTTCATGTAAAACGAACTGGTACTGCCTTTGGTAGCGCCAATCGTTTTCTTATCCAAATCGATATAGCTATTAATTGGCGAAGAAGACTTCACCAGTAAGGCCATACCATCTTGAAAATACGGAATACTGAAATCTACACGCCGTTCGCGATAACGGGTAATCGTCATGGATGCGACCACCATATCGACCGTACCATTAATCACGGCATCACTGCGTTGATCCAAACTGACAGGCACGAACTCGACTTTATCAATTCCTAAATGATTGGCCACGCCGTGTGCAATTTCGATGTCAAAGCCAGTCCATGTCGAGCCGACTTGGTAACTGAATGGTTGCGTATTGGGCATGACGCCGACGCGAATCACTTTTCGCGCGGTCACTTCTTGTAAAATATCCTTCGACGGACCAGCAGCACGATTAGCCCCACCACAAGCCGTGAGTGCGAGTGCGAGAATCGTCAACAACAGCATGGAAAAACGCATAGTCATGGGGATTACCTGTTTCGGGTTCATGTTCGGGTTCACGGGGGAAGCGAGCGATGACATTAGTGGAATCTCCGTTGCTTAACCGTGCCGTAGCGGAGCTGCATGCATTTACGTAATTTTTCAGCAAGTGCTTCGTCTTTGGGATTTTTTTCGACTAAAACCGTATAATCTTGCATGGCCTTAGTTAAATATTGGTAGGCTTCTTCGTATTTTACATCGCGCTCTGGAGTATTTCCTTTTTCAAGTGCCGCATTGTACGCGTCTTGGCCCTTGGCAAACATGGCATCGGCATCAGCAAGGCTTCCATTGCTTGAAATCGCTGCTTTATCAACCGTGGCTTTTGTTTTCTTGCCCGCCCGCTGTGCCGTAGCTTCATCTGGATAATAAATAACGCGTTGGGAATTTAATTTGGCCGCATCAGCGCTATCACTGGCAAAATAATACGGCGTGTCTAATTCAGAAACAAACGGACCTTTTTTTTGTGCTGCAACGGCTGATGGCTTCTCTGCCACATTCGGCTTATCCCCATTTTTCCACAAACCTATTTTAGCCTTACGTGCTTTTTCTTCTGCCGCACGCACACCACGTTCGTAGCTTGGTTCAGGTTTTACACCTTCTTGAAAGCGCGCCAAACCAGCACCAATTAATTCCGCACTAAGATTATCGGTCCCAAGTAAAAAATGCACTTTGGCTGCGCCGCCGGCATCAGTGCCAAACCCATCCGTATAAACGATGCCAACTCGCTTTCCTTTTAAAAGATCCGCAAGGAATTTTTTCGCTGCCGCTTTACTTGCATCGTCATCTGGAATGGCGACATGGGCTAAACTCAAGACCACCGGGAAATTTTTCGTCAACACCACCACGTGGTCTGGCGCAGGCACCGACACCACCGGGTAGAGCGCCTCTGCTGCTGTTACAACAGTTAGGCTGGTGGTAAAAAGCGTCGCCGTGAAAACAACACGGCGCAGAAATGAATTTACTGCCAACATACATTCTCCGCTAAAAGCTGACCGAGCGGCCAACATGGCTCTGGTTAGAGCAATTGGCAAGCCAAGATTTATACACGCATGTTGGTGTAAGTGGTGCGCCCCTCCTCTCTTCACTCAATTCCCACATCCGGCCGTGACTGGACTTCCCGCCGAGCCACGCACTATTTGTCGCATGCTGCGCGCCGTGCTTCGTCTTCATCTTGCTCCGATAGCCTGGAAATGGGTATATCCGCGGGCCCGATGTGGACTCAGATAGCACGACGCTCATCGCTATCCACCCATCGGACCCGCTGCACATCGCAGCGGGTTTTTTCGTAATCGGAGCTCCTTATGCTTTATTCCGCCACCTTCTTTAACGCCGTTTGTCAATGCTGGGAGCTTGCCGTTGCTGCCGTAGCTTCACGTCGCGCTATAGCCGTAACCCGCGTTCCGATAGACAGAACAGGCGATGAGACATGACCGCCCCAGTAACCGATAAGATTTCCGCACCGATCACGCAGGTCGCATTCGCGTTTTTTTTAATCTACGTCGTCTGGGGCAGCACGTACTTAGGCATGGCCATCGCGATTGAAAGCATGCCGCCATTATTAATGGGAGCAGGGCGATTTATCATTGCTGGTGCCATTTTTTATCTGGTCTTGCGTCTGAGTGGAACGCCAGCCCCAACCGCACAACACTGGCGATCAGCGTCAATGAGTGGCCTATTGTTATTTTTAGGAGGCAATGGCTTAGTGTGTTGGGCTGAACACGTCGTACCCTCTGGCATCGCCGCTTTAATCGTCGCAATCACGCCCCTATGGATGACCGTTTTGCCGTGGGCATTAGGGAAAACTGAACGCCCAACCTCCCGTGTATTCCTGGGCATTGCCTTGGGCATTGGTGGCGTGGCAATTCTCATCGGCGCACCTTCGACAGTTGCTGATCAACTAACGTTGTATCTCAGCATGGGAGCCATCGTTTTAGCTTCATTCCTGTGGGCTTGCGGTTCGCTCGCGGCAAAAGCCTTACCGCTCCCAGGATCACCGTGGATGAGCGCTGCAGCACAAATGTTATGTGGCGGCATCGGCATGGGCGCGGCTGGTTTATTATTCGGTGAACACATCGATATCGCGGCCGTCACGACGCGCGCGTGGACGGCATTTATCTACCTCACCGGAATTGGCTCAATTGTCGGATTCGGTGCCTACATTTATTTACTTAAACATAGCACCATGGCCCGCGTATCGACGTATGCTTTTGTTAATCCTATTGTGGCTGTCGCCCTCGGTTGGTGTATTGCCAATGAACCAATCGGTCCACGCACCCTTTTTGCCGGAGCGCTTATTATTATTGCAGTGGTGCTAATTTTGAAGCCGGTAACGGTGCCCAAGATGCA
>SYDV01000193.1 GCA_005801395.1 Planctomycetia bacterium
ACTATGATGAAGAAGTTGACTCTGCCGTTGCTGCGATGATGTCCTTGCTGGAACCCATTTTGATTGTGTTCATGGGCGGTGCGGTCGGCTTTATTGTTATCGCGTTGTTCATGCCGTTGATCAAATTGATCGAATCACTCGGACAGCAAGTCTAGTAACGAGTTTCGAGCTGCGAGTTTTACTGATGAAGGCTGCAACAGCATCGCGCTGCTGCAGCCTTTGCTGTTAATTCCAGCTATTTAAAAGGCATTCACCATTAATTTCGAGCTCGCAGCTCGAAGCCAGTAGCCACGAGCTACTGGAAACGTCAGTTACAGCCCTAAGCTCCGACCTCCCCAGTAAACGGAGCAATTCATGAGCAAGGCTTTGACTAAAACGGCATTTCACGGCAAGCGTACCGGCCCAGTGGTGGTTGTGGTCATGGACGGTGTTGGCTTGGGGCCGGACTACGCGGGCAATGCGGTGAAGGCGGCTTGTAAGCCAACGTTAGATAATTTGATGGCCTCAAATGTATGGACGCGTCTTAATGCGCACGGCGTAGCAGTGGGCATGCCATCAGATGCAGATATGGGTAATTCAGAAGTGGGACACAATGCGTTGGGTGCGGGTCGTGTTTTTGACCAAGGCGCCAAATTGGTGCAAAACGCCATCGATACCGGTGCATTGTTTGCCGGGAAAGGTTGGCAAGAAATTGTTAGCAACGCATTGAATAAAAAATCGACGCTGCATTTGATCGGATTATTATCGGATGGTAATGTGCACAGTCACATTAACCACATTAAGGCTTTAATCACGGATGCAAAAAAACGTGGCGTCGCTAAAGTAGCCATACATGTATTAATTGATGGTCGCGACGTTGGGGAAACTTCCGCGTTGGATTACACCGAGCCATTTGAAGCATGGTTAACCTCAGTGGATCCGAATTACGGCATCGCTTCTGGTGGTGGACGTATGTTTATTACCATGGATCGCTACGATGCGGACTGGTCAATGGTTGAACGCGGTTGGCATGTTCATGCACTAGGTGAAGGTCGCCAATTTCCCTCCGCCAGCGCAGCAGTGAAAGCTTTCCGTGCTGAAACGCCGGGAATTACTGATCAAAATCTACCAGGCTTTATTATTGCCCGCGACGGAAAACCATTTGCGCCGATTTACGATGGCGACTCCGTGGTGTTTGTGAATTTCCGCGGTGATCGCTCGGTTGAAATCAGCAAAGCCTTTATTGGCGATGTGCCCTTCGAGCGCGTTCGTAAACCAAATATTTGTTACGCCGGAATGATGACGTATGATGGCGATACCAATTTGCCGCCGCGTATTTTAGTCGAACCACCGCTCAGTGATCAGACGTGAGGAGAATATTTCGTTGCGAGTGGCGTGCGCCAATTAGCGTGTAGCGAGACGCAAAAGTTCGGTCATGTGACTTATTTCTGGAATGGAAATCGCAGCGGCTATTTAGATAAAGCGCAAGAAACGTACATTGAAGTGCCTTCGGATCGTGTGTCGTTTGATGAACGTCCGTGGATGAAGGCAGCTGAAATTACTGATGCGGTAATCGCGGAACTCAAAGCGAAGCCTTATGGCTTTGCTCGTCTGAATTATGCGAATGGCGATATGGTTGGCCACACCGGTCATTTTGATGCCGCGCGTATGGCAGTCGAAACGGTGGATCTGCAACTGGCACGTCTATTGCCCGTCATAAAAGCGCTGGACGGCATTGCTATAATTACTGCCGATCACGGCAATGCTGATGAAATGTTCGAAATGGATAAAAAAGGTGGAGTGAAAATGGAAAATAGTCGACCAAAGTCGAAGACCAGCCACACGCTCAACCAAGTGCCAGCAATCATCTACGACCCGCGCTTTACGGGTGAGTACCGATTGGACGCCAGTTTAGCGAAACCCGGCCTAGCTAACGTGGCGGCCACGGCGCTGTTCCTCATGGGCTATAAACCGCCAGAAGCTTATGCACCGAGCTTTTTGATCCCAAGCTAAAGAAAGCTGCATGAAAATAACGCTGTTTTTAATCTTTAGCCTTATATCTCAGGTATATGCCATGGATTATTACTCATTCATTATTGATGAAAAAAAAGTCGGTTATTATGAAACCGAAACTAAGGATGGTATCTATTATCAAAATGCGCTGTTGCTGATGCAGGGTAATCAGGTTCAAAGTGAGTTCTGGGTTAAACTCGTCGATAATAAAATGGTTTCGTTTAAATTTGACGACAGCGATTGGGTGGAAGTAGCAAAGTTCCCAGGAAATTCATATCCCACATGTGCCTTTGCGCTTTTAGCTAAAGAAATCAAAGAAGGCGCAACGCTAGAATACCAACAAATCAATGAGGGAAAAAACCAAGTCACCGGCACAGCGCAATTAAAGCGAACGGGTAAAAAGGTAGAAGAAACCGTAAACGGTAAGATTTCTCGCTACCTCATTTTTAATGATAAGAATGAAATCGTGGAATTCGGTTGGGGCGGAACAGCTAAATCCGTAAAGGTTAAAGACAAAGATTCCGCAACTCTAGGCACCGTGTTTCGCGAATAACTTACGGTCTCTGTAAGTTTACGGACTAATGGGCGGTGATTTTGCTCCGGAGAGGCTTACGGAGTGGTCTGGCTCATCAATATCAGTAGAAAACAATGCAAATGAATCATATGATTCATTCATGACTCTTGGAAACGGCGCTATTGTGACTTGCGCATCGTTGATTTTATAGGGTAGACTATCGCGACCACCGTTTTGGTCGTCATCGGCAGTGAGGCGATTGTGTGAACACTTATGACCCTGTGACCCTGGATGTACTCCAGGCCAATGTTGAGCTGCTCGCAGAAAACGAGCGGTTGGATTTAGAGCGTAGGCGCTTGCTTGAGCTCGATCAAATGAAG
>SYDV01000194.1 GCA_005801395.1 Planctomycetia bacterium
GCGACGAAAGAGGAAGCGCAAGCAGCTACGTTTGCTGTTGTTCGTCCGTGGTTTGAAAAAATCTTAGCGACATCTCCGATGCAAATTTCGATTGTTGGTGATATTGATGAAGCAGCGACTTTGGCGCTAGCTCGTCCTTATTTTTACACCATGACGAAAAATAGAAAAGCAAATGATGTTCATTTAGGGACAACCAATGAGCTGAAATTACCAACCGTTCAAGGTTTGTCAGCAGGCGTGCATCGATTTGCGGTTCCAGGTACCGTTCGTCGTTCGTTGATGCGAATCGCATGGCCGACAACTGATTTTTATGACATAGCGACTACTCGTCGTCTCGGTATGCTAGCGCAGGTTATTGATGAACGAATGCGCGTTCGTATTCGTGAAGAACTCGGTGATGCTTATTCACCATTTGCTTATCGTTATGCGAGCGAAGCGTTTGCAGGGTACGGATACTTAATTGCGCAGGTTGGTGTTGCTCCCGAAAAAGCAGAAGAAGCACGCTCCGCCGTTTTAGAAATCGCCAAAGATTTAGCGCTGAATGGTGTGTCGGAAGAATTGTTAAATAGCGTAAAAACACCGATTATTAAAAACCTGGCATCACAACGGCAACAAAATCAATATTGGATGCGCGCAGTAATTGATCGTTGCGCACAACAACCATTCCGTTTGGAATGGGCAACGACCATGGAATCAGATTATGCCGACATGACCGCGGCTGATATGTCTCGATTAGCGAAACAATTTTTGGATAATGAGAAAGCACTACAGGTAATTGCCGTGTGTGAAGGGAAATGAACCGAATAAAGTTATTGTTGTTAAGGCATCCACGGCCATAAGGCGTTAGAAGCGTGTAGGCCTTCCGCCGTAACCAATGGTGCCTGTGGCTGGCGTAAAAGTGGTAATGGCCACATGACCGATTTTGCCCCAGGATAAGCCACTGCAGTAAGATCTGTTAGTCGCAGGATTAAATGGCCACCCACGTTACAGGCCCATCGCGCTGGAGTGGCCAAGGGAATTGGTAAACCACGACCATGAACATCATACAGGGTTAATACATTGTTGACGCCTAATGGTCCTAGCTGAGCTAATTGCGTTGGGGACAGAAAATAAACCGTTCCACTGGTATCCGTTAGTGGAAATACGCCGAGTTGCACACCGAGGTCGACATCCAAAACGATGACGCGCGCAGTGCCTTCATGTACGTAGACGACATTATCGCGGATATCCATAAATTGACTCGGCGCGCTCGAATACGTCATTGGTCGCCATTGATGGCGCCATAATAAATCACCATTTTTTCCATGGCACATAACGATCATGACATCCGGTGTGCGCTCTAAACGAAATTGACGGTCATCCCACAGCAAATGCCCATGAGCATCCCGCGAGGTGATGAGTTTGGTATTAATGGGCAATTCAATACTCGTCGTATTGACCGTCGGAATTTGCGAACGTGGGTATTGCTTGCGTTGTCGCCACTGCGCCCAGGCGGATGTGGTATAAATATGATTCCATGTTTGCGCCTGATCGATGAGGGAATGCGTATCAGTGCTAAATTGTACAGTTGGGTGTTGTTGGGAAAGGGTATCAAAGTAGGTGAACAAATCTGTTGCTGGTAGTTTATGTAAGACATGCCCGATGCCGCGATCGGAATTGGCGAAATGCGCGCTGAGAATTAATGCTTGATCAGCAGGGGGGTAATTTGGGCTGAAGTCCGGCAAGGCGATATTTTTATCAAATGCCAAGCCAATTTGTGCGCGCAAGCGTAAAGAAGGTGCGTGTTCGTCAGTGAAATTACTCAATAGTTTGAGTGCATCATCAAAGCGGTGCGCGCGTAAGAGCAGCTCCGCTTGTTGTTGCACATCATCGTTTTTTAACTGTTCGGTAAATGCCGATAAATGCCATTGGCGACCATCGGGTGCTTGTAACTGCACTTGTGCCGTCGCGCTGGATAATTTCCAATCACCCGCCACAGGCAGCTGATGTTGAAACCGATGAATTAAACGCTCAGCATCAAATAAAAGGAATGAATGTGCGGTCAGCCATAAACTTTTTTGACCACGTACGACGGGCGCGCCGATGGGAACGACTCCTAAATCCAGCGCCGTGACCTGACCATCGGCAAAGTTCATGCGCCAACCTCGGGTGCCGGTAGCAAACCACGCGGCACCACCAGCAACACATAGGAGTTGTGCTCCTGAAGGTAAAGGCGTGAGCATTTTAATGAAACCGGAATCATTCAGGACACGCACACCCAAACTGTCACGAATTAAAGCCGCACCAGGTCCGGTCACCACCGTGGCGTTGCGATCAATGCTGTATTGCCACGCAACCTGCTCAAAGGGATCCACGGCTAAGACCCAACCGGGTTGGACTACCCAGCGAATGGCTAAATGGGCTGCGGGTGGTGTTGTCGTGGTGGTGGTAGTCGGGATGGCTGTGCCAGGAGGAGTTAATTGTAAAGTAGTATCCACTTCAGGTCCCAGACCGGATAATAATAATGCTACGGACTGTCGACGCGCATCATCATATTGAATGGGAATTAATTGAGTGATACCTAAAAAATCAGTGAGGTGACCGCGATCGAAAGCCAAATTAGCGGCATATTGGACATGCTCTAATGCCGTTGGTGCGGGCAAAAAAGCAACCGCTAAGCGTGTTCGATCGTGGGTTGATAAATTGGGGGTTAATAAGGTATGGTAACGTGCATCAAGCCGGGCTAGCGTTTGTTTGCGTTGATTATCGGGTAAACGTGCGAGCGCCTTTGGTAATGACATGGTCCAGCGGAAAGATAATCCGCTATTATTTGCATCTGGACGAGCGATGGGCGCGAGAAACGCCGTAATGGGTAATGATTCTAAAGATTTGGTATCGCCACGAACTAGATCAATAAGTGCTTGATCAATTATTTGTTGTTGTTCTCCGGCCAGGGCCATCGGGCGAATATCTGACAGCGTGGGTTCAACAGCCTGACTTAGCCAAGGCAGGAGAAGCGTTAGTTGTGTTATCGCGATAAACCGCCCAATTCGCATGGCCTCTATCTACCATCAATACGCGGTGAAGGAACGCTGGCGCAGCGAAGGCTTGCGTTAGCGAGCGGTACGGCACCCTTATGCGCCTCATGACACCGGTAGAACTGCTCGAAGATCACGCACGCCGTCCACGTAATGTCGGTAAATTACTCAACGCGACGGCCGTTGGTGATGTTGGCTCCATTGTTGTTGGCGATGCACTGCGTTTTTATATCCAGGTCTCCGGCGGAAAAATTACTCAGGCAAAGTACCAAGTTTTTAATTGTGCTGATCAAGTGGCTGCGTCTTCGGTGTTGACGGAAGTGGCGATCGGAAAAACCCTCGCTGAAGCACGTAAGCTAACGCATGCCGAAGTTTGTGCACATTTAGGTGGACTCGATCATAGTTTATTGCCTCCGCGTTTGTGGGCTGTTGATGGTCTTTTGTCGGCAGTGGCAGCATTTGAACGCGATGATGTTATTACCGATGCGGAATTAGATCCGATACTCTGTCGTTGTTTTGGCATTAGCGAAGAAACGGTTCGCCAAGCGGTGCGCGTCTCTGGATGTACGACATCTGAGCAAGTCATTGGTGCCACGGGCGCGGGCACCGGATGTGGCACGTGTCGTGCCGATATTCCGAAACTCATTGAAGAAACGACACAACCACAAGCCGCAGCGAAAACACCAGCGACAGCGGTGAAAAGCGGCCCAAGCGGTCGTATTCAAACGCTGTTGCGCATTCAACGTGCGGTAGATCAACGATTGGCAGCAGGATGGCAAACTCAGGGAGCGGTGGTCGAATTATGGGATTTTGACGGACGTAAGGTTAAAGTCCGCACCAGCGGTGCGCTCAAAGAAAATGATGAGTTACGCCGCGCGGTGTTGGCCGAGTTGGAACAATTAATTAAAGCGGAAATTGATGCATCTCTTGGCGTCGAAGGATAACGTCACCGTGGCTTAAGCAAGTTGCTTAGGCCTAATAACGTGAATTAAGCGCCGGCTAAGTGGCGAGTAATTCGCGCACGATCATCGGCAGATAAATAACGTTTTCCGTTAATCTCGTTGACCAATAAATAATCGGCGGCTTCAGTAATGGTAATAATCGGAACAACCGGGACCTGTTGTTCCTGCGTAATTTCTTGAATAGCGGTGAGCGAACCGGTTCCTTTTTCTTGACGATCAACGGCAACTACGGCACCAGCGATCGAGACACCAGTCGGACGTAATTTAGCCAGTGATTCCCGCAATGCAGTGCCAGCCGTCAGGACGTCGTCGACAATTACAATGCGAACTCCAGGGCGCAGCGGTGCACCAACAAATAATCCGCCATCCCCGTGATCCTTCACTTCCTTGCGATCATAAGTCCAGCCAATGCTGCGTTGGACTAATTGTTCGTAGGACGCAGCGGCAGCCAAAGCCAGGGGGATACCTTTATAAGCTGGTCCAAAAATGACGGCAACGTCATCGCCAAAGTGACGACGAATGGTATCCGCATAGGCCGAACCTAAACGAGCTAAATCTCCACCTTGGTTGAAACAACCCGTATTAATAAAATACGGGCTTTTTCGCCCACTCTTTAAAGTGAAGTCACCAAATTTTAGGGCTTCTCGGGCAACTAATAAGTTGACGAAAGCGCGTTGCGCGTCGCTAATCATTGAATTAATCGACAATTTCGACGCTAAAGCGATCGCCTTGTTTGACTTTATTGACGATGGTTTGGTCTGCTGCGCCAACAATTCTGCCAAAGACGGTGTGAACGCCGTCTAAGTGTGGGGTAGCGCAATGCGTGATAAAGAATTGGCTGCCGCCGGTATTGGGTCCGGCGTGCGCCATACTCAATGTTCCTGGGCTATGTCGTTCAGGGTTGGATGCACCCAATTCACATTTAATTTTGTACCCTGGACCGCCGGTACCAGGTTGGCCAGCTGCGCCTTCGCGGCTATTTGGGCAACCGCCTTGGATCATAAAATTATTGATGACGCGGTGGAAAGCGAGTTTGTCGTAAAATCCTGATTTGGCTAATTTTACGAAATTTTCGACCGTCTTAGGAGCTGTTTTGTCGAACAAAGCAATGGTGATATCGCCATGGGGAGTATGGAAAACGGCTTTAGGCATAAAGGATCCGTAAAAAAGCGTGGTGAGAAGAGATTAAGGGATAATGCCGATGAAGAATCGACAAATGCGGCGGGCATGCTCAGCGTGGTATTGCCGACAGCAAGCAGGTGATCGTTTAGCGCCCGACGCTCGTGTAAGCTCGCGCCTGTTTATTACTCTGGGCAGCGGCTGCGTAACGACCTGGATCACGACGCACAGCATCAGCAGCAGAAGCATTTGCGACACCAACCAAGATCGTTTCAGCAGGTTGTACGATCAAAATTTCAACGGGTATTGGTGAAATAGTTGGATCTACGAAACCGCCAGTTACGGGGCAAATCGAATTAACTGACGCAAGTTTAGACGCTTCTTGAGTTATACGACGTTCAGCGCGGACCTGTTCTTCCGCGACTTGTTGTTCTGCGATAGCGGCGGTAATTTTTTCGGTTGCAGCCTGATTAACGGTGGGTTTTGGGGTTGTTTTGGTTTTGCCACAGCCGGACATGCTTAGCACGAGCGCGGAAGAAATTAAGCAAGTCACTACAGCACGCATGTGGGGCTCCTTGGCGGCATCGTGAGCGTCATTGCCCTGAGCCCAGTGGCGATAGTGGGTTGCGCGGGGGAGTGTGGCAAGCTGTCGCAAATAGTTGATGGTTCATGGTTTAGTAGTAACCAGTGCTGGTTCTCACGCAGGAAAACAATAAAAAACCCCCGGATTTACCGGGGGTTTTTATGTGGTGCCCAAGATCGGAGTCGAACCGATAAGACCGTGAGGTCGGTGGATTTTGAATCCACTGCGTCTGCCAATTCCGCCACTCGGGCTGAGGGCGCGCAAGGTAGGAGCCCATTTGTGCTCTGCAACTAGCAGCCCGAGCACCTTTCATGAGCGTAGAAAACAGCCCTTCGTCTGCGGCTGAACGCTTAGCTGACTTTCTCCGAATCACGCAACTTGGGACCAGGACGTAATAACGCATGTGTCCGCATTCCTAACGCATGAGGCATGGAGGACTGATAAACCTGTACGTAATTGTTCGCAATTAATGAGGCTAGAGCGAACACCGCGTCGCGTTCGTTTAAATGTAGGACTTGTTTCAAGTGATCGCGTAATTCGTGTTGTTCGACGGGATGATCAAATTGGTAATAATCTTGTAGTGCTTTGATTAGCATGACATCCATGTCTCGCTCCTTTATTTCTCTGCATCTATCTGCCGATGGCTGACGGTTGGTGGCGATGCTAGTAAAGAGGAAGTCAGATTGGTAGCGTCAATAAATCATGAACAACCAGAAGGGGGCCACTAGGAATAGTAGGTATCAGGTCCCTGCCACTAGATGTGCTAAGCGTGAAGAATTATCGCGGTGACAAATTTTCTGTGTGTGCCAAATTTTGGAACTCTGCTCAATTAAAAAAATATGCAGAAGTTCTTTAGCTAAATGGCGACTTTAAATACCAATTTTCGATACGAGACAGCAGCGTCTCCCGGATTACAACAGGGTTTATGTGCGTCTTCGGGCCAAAAAATAGCGAATTCATGTGGACGGACTAACAAGCGCGTCGAGATATCTGATGGCTGTTGATAAAAAC
>SYDV01000195.1 GCA_005801395.1 Planctomycetia bacterium
GGCGCAACGCAAACGATTACTGAGAGCACCACGTGTCGAGTCGCCTACCGCACGATTGAAGGAATCAGCGAACGTGCGATGGCCACGTTAGCGACCACCTGCGTGCGAGAATATTTATCCAGCGTCGAAGATCCCATAGGCGCGCTGATTCCCGACCATTATCAAAGAGCTTTAATCCAACTACATCAACCGCTTGATGCCGCCCATCATGAAGCAGCACGACGATTAATTGCCGAACGCGAATTAATGGCCTTAGCCTGGGTCATGCAGCAACGGCGCACTGCGCAAACGGCAGGTATCGGAAAATCCTGGCCATGGACTGATCTTATTCATCAACGCGCACTCGCACGTCTACCGTTTCCATTAACCGCCGGACAACAACAAGCGATCGCTGAAATACGCGCCGATTTGCAAGCAATCACCCCAATGTACCGCTTATTAAGCGGCGATGTCGGCAGCGGTAAAACCGCCGTCGCCCTCATCGCCATGTTAGCCGTGATCGCCAATCAGGCTCAAGCCGTTTTGCTTGCCCCCACGGCGGTGTTAGTGCGCCAACATGCGCAATTCATATCATCTTGTTTAATTGGTTCACGCGTGCGCATTGGCCAATTAACCGGTGGCACGACGCCAAGCGAATGTGAGACGTTGTTAGCGGATCTACAAAGCGGATCCCTACATCTGTTAATTGCTACCCACGCAGCTTTACAGGATCGTGTCGAATTCCAGGCATTGGGTTTGGTCGTTATTGATGAACAACATAAGTTCGGCGTCGAACAACGCTCTGCCATTATTAATTCTGCCGAACAACGTCAGGGTTGGCGGCCTGATTTATTATTGATGACGGCAACGCCAATTCCCCGCACTTTAGCACTCACTGCATTTGGTGATTTAGCTATTTCTCACATCACTGGTCGCCCTCCTGGCCGTGCTCCTGTGACAACCTTGGTTAGCGAACTTAAACGACTGTCTGATATAGAACCACTCATCCAAACTGCCGTACAAACTGATGGTTTAGTCTTTGTCATCTGTCCCCTGCGTGACAGTAGTGATCGCGTTACTGCGGCTGACGCGACTCAAGTGCATGCCCAACTCGTCACGACGTTTGGCCATGAACACGTCGGATTATTGCACGGTGCTATGCCCGAAAACGACAAACTCGCCATGATGGAACGTTTCGCGACTGGTTCGCTGCGCATTTTAGTTGCGACTACCGTGATCGAAGTCGGTATAGATGTGCCTGCGGCAACCTTACTAATCGTTTTAGATGCAGACCGTTTCGGACTAGCGCAACTGCACCAATTGCGTGGACGTATTGGACGCGGATCGCGTGCGGGGCAATGTCTCCTTTATTACCGTAAAGACCGCAAGACAGATAAAGAACTCAGCGACCAAACTCCTGACAACGCGCAAATACGACTCCAGGTTTTACGCGATAACGACGACGGTATGGCCATCGCCGAAGCTGATCTCATGCAACGTGGACCAGGGCAATTATTAGGCACAGGCCAACATGGACTGTGCAATTTCCGCGTTGCCAGCCTACCGCGCGACCTTGATTTATTGCAAGCGGCGCATGCCAACGTCCGTCAACGATTGGCGGATGGTGACACGATGCCGGTGATTTTACGACGCTTACTCACGGCGAACGACACCACTGTATTGGCAGGCGGATAATCCACGACATGGTGCGCCGACCGTGATTCCTGCCTACGAACAACTCGCCAATCGCATTCGCCGTGTCCATAAACACCTACGCAAATGGGCACGTCGCACCGACGTTACCTGCTACCGCTTATACGAAAAAGATATTCCTGATCAGCCATTAATCGTCGATTGGTATGATGGACAGGCAGTGGTATGGGCTTTTGACCGCACCCGTAATGAAACCACCGCCGATGAAGAAGCGTGGATAGCGCAGGTTCATGAAGCGGTGGCTTCGGGTTTAGATCTCTCGGCAGACAATGTTATTATTAAACGCCGTTTTCGCCAACAAGACCGCCAAGCCGGAGATGGCCAATACCACAAATTAGACACCACCGGACAAGCACGTGTCGTAACGGAACATGGATTACGTTTCGAAATCAACCTCAGTGATTATCTAGACACCGGATTATTTCTCGATCATCGTCCAACACGACAACGCGTTCGCGACGAAGCAAAAGGAAAACGCGTCCTTAATTTATTCGCCTACACCGGTGCCTTTACTGTTTACGCCATAGCTGGCGGCGCAATTCGCACCACCACGGTGGATCTCAGCAATACGTATTTAGATTGGGCGACACGGAATTTAGCACTTAACGATCAACACGTTGGCGATCAGCACGTCATTGTGCGCGCTGATTGTTTGCAATGGCTCGCACAGGCAACCAATGATCGCACGCGTTACGATATTATTATTTGTGATCCCCCAACCTTTTCCAACAGCAAGTCGATGACAAAAACCTTTCGCATCGACCACGATTACCCCTGGCTCATCAATCGCTGCGTGGAATTATTAGCACCGGGTGGCGTTTTATATTTCAGCACTAATTTTCGTGGCTTCCGGTTAAATGCTGATGAATTACCGCCGCTTACTATTTCCGACATCAGCGACATCAGCGTCCCTGAGGATTTCCGCAACCGGAAAATTCATCAGTGTTGGCGGATGGTACGGTAACTCAAAACGCTTCAATGAACTCCACCAGCAGAGTGTTTCTGCAAACCACTTCGCGGCACGCGCCAACATTTCCACACCGCGTACGGCATTTGACTCTTGTATGTTAACGAATGTTACCTATAAGCCGGCCCATGCTCCCTATCTTCCTCATTTTACCGACCTTCGCCGCTTTGGCGTATTTCATCCTCGCGGCGGGGCACTGGTCAGCGCCGTTCATTTATGGCGCAAGTAAAGTAGTGATGGTCATCGCTCCGATTGTATTGGTGTGGCGTCACGGATGGCCTGCGGCCTGGGGGCCACGTGCCTCGTGGCAGCGGATCATTTATGAAGGTAATTTATTGGGTTTGGTCATGGGTGGTCTCATTATTTTGGCTGGGACAGGTCCTTTATTATGGTTATTACAGGACGCCGCGCCACGAATTCAGGATAAAATCACGGCTTTTGGACTCACGACATTACCAGCCTATCTCCTGGCAACCGTGGTTATTAGCGTGCTGCATAGCGCCTTTGAAGAATGGTATTGGCGCGTGCATATGGTTGGTGCACTGCGTCGCCAACAAACTGCAAATATCGCCATCCTGGTCGGTGGATTAGCATTCGCTGGTCACCATATCGTCGTGGCGTGGTTTTATGCCGGTCCATTAGCAGGATGTTTATTGGGGCTCATTGTTGGACTTGCTGGCTCCTGTTGGAGTCTCCTACATCGGCGGCATGGCAGCGTGTATGGTGCCTGGATCGCACATATGTGGTGTGATGTTGCCTTGATGTGGCTTGGCTGGCAGGCGCTCCAATACTTCCGTTCTTAATACTGTTTAGCATAATAACAGAACTTAACTGAGTCACCAACACGACTTGGCTCCAACTTATTCTCAGGAAACAGGATCACCTTCGTGTGTATCCTCTTCAAACATAACGACCAACTATCACATGACGCTCCCTGCTCCTATTATTCCCCTTAACGAAGTCGCCATCATGGATGCGGCGGCCATAGATCTGGGCCAAGAACTTAGCCAATTAATGGAAAATGCTGGCGCCGTATTAGCCCGTGAAGCTGAGCGCATGGTTCCAGGTGGTTCGGTACTAATTGTCTGCGGTAGTCATAATAATGGCGGTGATGGCTATGTCTGCGCGCGCTTACTAGCCGAGGCAGGGCGCAAAGTTTATCTCTGGCCAATTCTTCCACCACAGAGTCGTTTATGTATGGAGCAAGCGCAACGAATCCCCCCGACCGTAACGATGGTTGACGGCATACCAACGCCAACACCAACGCTCTGTGTTGATGCCATGTTAGGCGCTGGCAGTAAGGGCCGACCACGTGAACCGTACGCCGCCGCGCTAAGCCAATTACGTAAAATTACCTGCCCGATATTATCTGCGGATGTACCCAGTGGTATTGGCAGCGATCTGTGCCTTGCTGCTGCCATGACCATTTGTTTTCAAGTCGCTAAATCAGATTTATTGCGCCAAACCGGCCTGGGTGAATTTAAAACGGTCGATATCGGTATTGATCCAGCTGCTTATTTAGAGGTGCAACCCGCCTGCATGCGGCGGTTTCCTTTACATAAACGCACTGGCCATAAAGGCACGCATGGTGAACTATTAATTATTGGTGGTGGCGCATTTCCTGGAGCATTAGAATTTTGTGCTCGCGCTGCGGTAATGACTGGTTGTGATTTAGTGCGCGCCTGGACTGCCGAAGGCCATCACTTACCGCCCACGGTGGTGGCACACACGCAAGATGGACACCTATTAAATTCCGCCGATCCACAAGAACTCACCCCCCTCTTAGTTCGCGCCAGCGCCGTATTGATTGGCCCAGGACTAGGTCGCGAACCTGGCTCCGTTGAAGCTGCGCAGCAGGCCTTTTCTTTAGCGATGGAAATGGGTGTGCCCACTATTTTAGACGCCGACGCTATTCCGGCTTTATGCGACATTATACGCGAAATGCCGCCTGGCGATGCGCGTTTATTAATTACCCCACATCGCTCAGAAGCCCGCACGTTATTAGGTGGAGTCGCCACTGATGAAACGCTCCATGCATTCGCTCGCCCAGATCGCGTTATTCTGGCGAAATCGGTGGTAGATTTGATCACGGACGGTCGCCGCTGGCAGCACAATCCTCGTGGTAATCCCCGTATGGCCGTTGGCGGTACCGGTGATGTCTTAGCCGGAGTCGCCGCAGGAATTATGGCACGCGGAGCCACACCATTTGACGCCGCTCGCATGGCAGTTTTATGGGTTACCATGGCTGGTGACTGCTTATGGGAAACTCATGGTCCGTGCTACGATGCACTGCATTTAATTGATGCCTTACCGGCGACATTACGCAGCTTGCTTGAACCACTTAATCTTTGGCCCCCAGTTACTGGCTAAATAAGTGACGGTTCTCAATTAACCAATTTGAGATTCGTTAGTTAACCACTGTAGTGCAGTTACTTCTTCTGAAAATATTTTTATCACTGCAGCATCGCGCGACACATACACCGCAAACATACGTGACAGACCGTATAATAATTCGGATTCGACCACGATCGCAATACGTGCATTTTTCACCTGCTGACTCACCATTGCGGCAATGCCTTTAAGTTCGTCTGCAGAACGATTTTCCTTACTCAGGCGAATATCAATTAAAATGCATGGTCGTAAAGGCTGCGAATCATTATATTTCGTTAAACCATTGGTAAAGACCGCCAACCCCTCCTCAAAATCGACATGGCCTTCAGCCGTGATCGTCAGGCGCTGTTGTTCAATGGCGTAACGAATGGGCATAATTTAAGGCTGGAAACTCGATTGATCGACCACTTTTTCGCGAATTGATGTCACCACCCAGCGTTGCGTGACATCGCCATTCGTATTTTCAACCAACATAGGCAATCCTGGGACCGTCGCTAAAACGACCCAGATATTTGACGATTCAACTGCCACATCTGCTAATAAACCAAGAGCAAACGGATTTGGTAATGATGGCGCCACTAATACCGTAAATTTCCGCCCTTCGGCCTTAATTTCGATCCGTTTTGTCGCTAAACCCAACATGGGGAAATCTGCCGCGCTGCGATCAATCTCAATCGGTGTCGACAATGCCGCAATCGCTATGGGTTCAGGTTTATCAGCACCCATAACCCAGCCCTGATTCTTTTCTCGGTCAACAACTATGCGCGGTAAATTATCACTGATGGCCGCCATTCGCTGACGATCGATAATAAAAGAAACCGTACTCATGACCACGACGCCACCACGCGCCAGCGCCACACGTTCGCGTTCGGCCTGATAAGTGCCAACGTCCCCGCGCAAGGTTTTCTTCACCAACGTCGGCATTCCCGCTATACCAATACTTGCCTTTTGGAGTCGTTCGTCGATTTGCTTGGCGTAATCATCTAGTTCGGCTTGATCTGCCACGGCGATGTGGGCCGGCCCAACCATCGATTGTTGCATCGTGATGGTACCGCTCCATTCATTGGCTGCCGTTGCCTTCGGCGCCGATAACAGGCACCCATTCAGCAACAAAAATAGCGCAATTAACCGCATAACTGAGCTTTACCGCCTTTTGTGGACGCGGCAAATGGCGGTTTGGCGCCCGCGAATCTAGCGGCGCCGCCATCCGTATGATGTGTGCCTAGTCCGCCCCTTGCCCCCGAAACTATTTTCCAACAATGCCAGCCCCCCTGATACCCGGAGCCGCCGTTGACCACCGCGACCATGGACCATCTCGACCTGCTGGAACAGCAGAGCGTTTATATTTTCCGCGAAGCCTTCCGCCATTTTGAGCAACTTTGCATGTTGTGGTCGATTGGCAAAGATTCGACCGTGCTCTTGTGGTTAGCGCGTAAGGCTTTTTTCGGCCACGTGCCATTTCCACTCGTCCATATCGACACTAGTTACAAATTACCCGAGATGATTGCGTACCGCGATCGCTTGGCCATGGAATACAAGCTGACGATGGTCGTTGGCCAAGACGAAGCAACGTTGGCCAGTGGACGCACCTTTCCAGCAACCCAACACCTACCAGATGGACACCCAGATAAAGTGGACCGCACCAAGTGCTGTTCCTTATTAAAAGCGGGCGCTCTTAAAGCCACGCTCCAAGGCACGGGTGTGCGTCGACGTTTAAATCTGGTGACCGGCCAATACGAAATAGATAATGATAAACAGCCATACCACGGCGTCATCGTTGGTGCGCGCAGCGACGAAGAAGGCAGCCGCTCTAAAGAACGCTACTTTAGTCCACGCGACAAAAACAATGCGTGGGATGTGGGTGATCAACCACCCGAATTATGGAATCAATTTAAAACCGATTTTGCACCGGGTACCCACGTGCGCATTCACCCGTTGCTGGATTGGACCGAATTAAATATTTGGGAATACATCAAACGCGAAAATATCCCCACCGTATCGCTTTATTATGATCAAGGCGACGGCAAACGTTACCGTTCGCTTGGTTGTGGCCCTTGCCAATCGCCGATTAATTCCAAAGCAAAAAATGTCGACGATATTATTGCCGAATTAAAGAGTGGCTCCCTTAGAAACATCGCCGAACGTTCGGGTCGCTTACAAGACGGCAAGCATGGCCTCGAAGAACTCCGTCGTGACGGCTATATGTAGAACGAGAAGTCCGGAATTCCGGAAGTCCGGAAGTCCGGGAGTCTTTTATTAACTCCATCTGCATTGATAAACTACGATGACAACACCAGCAAAAACAACTTCGGCACCTAGCTCTAGCAGAGCGCACGATCCATCGGTCACCTCGCGTGAACAGATGAACATTGTTATTGTTGGCCACGTTGATCATGGGAAATCAACGCTCGTTGGACGTTTATTAGCCGATACCAATACGCTACCGCAGGGGAAATTGGATGCGGTGAAGAAAGAATGTGAACGTACTGGCAAACCATTTGAATACGCCTTTTTGCTCGACGCCCTCAGTGATGAGCAAGATCAAGGTATCACCATTGATACCGCACGTTGTTTTTTCAAAACCGCTAAACGTGATTATATTATTATTGATGCGCCCGGTCATATTGAATTTCTCAAAAATATGATCTCTGGTGCGGCGCGTGCTGAAGCCGCTGTGCTAATGATTGACGCCAAAGAAGGTGTGCGCGAAAACTCGCGGCGTCACGGTTACATTTTGGGTATGCTCGGCATCAAACAGGTCACCGTTTGCGTAAATAAAATGGACCTCGTTGGTTACAGCCAAGAAGTGTTCAATCGTATTGAAAAAGAATATCGCGAATTCCTTACCGGTATTGGCGCGGTTAGCCCGAAGCAATTTGTACCGATCGCAGCGCTCACGGGCGAAAACCTCACCCTGCCTAGCAATAATATGCCGTGGTATAAAGGCGCATCGATTTTATCGCTATTAGATACCTTTACCAAACAACCACCCAAAGTCGCGCAACCATTACGCATGCCCGTTCAGGCGATATACAAATTCACCAGCCATGGCGATGACCGCCGTATTATTTCCGGACGCATTGATACGGGATCTCTCACCGTCGGCGATGAAGTCGTTTTCAGTCCATCCAATAAAATCGTAAACATTAAATCTATCGAAAGTTTTAATACCGAGACGCGCAATGAAATTAGTGCGGGTTGGTCCACTGGTGTGACCTTATCACAAGAAATTTACATCACACGCGGCGAAGTGATGAGCCGCAAAGATCATCCCCCCTTGGTAGGCACGCGCTTCCGCGCAAATATTATTTGGCTTGGTCGCAAAGCCATGCAACAAGGCCGTGATTATAAACTGAAATTACACACGGCTGCCCACCCAGTTCGCATCCATAAATTGCTTAAAGTTTTAGATGCTAGCGAACTGAATGCTGAATTAGTAAAAACTGAAATAGGCCGCCACGACGTGGCTGATGTTATTTTAGAATGTAATCAAGCCGTGGCTTTTGATCTTAGTAGCGAGATGGAAAACACCGGACGTTTCGTCATTGTTGATGGCTACGAAGTTGCAGGCGGCGGAATTATTACGGCTGCTGTCGCTGACGAACAAGACGATTTACGTTCTGAAGCCCGCCTTCGCGATTTCTCCTGGATTCATGGTGGCGTCTCTCAAGAAGACCGCGCCAAACGCTTTGGCCATCGCCCAGCATTAGTCATGTTTGTTGGTAAACGCGGCGTCGGCAAACACCGTTATGCCCGCGCGGTTGAAAGCGCCTTATTTAATGCTGGTCGCCACACCTATTTCCTCGACGGCACCAATATTTTAATGGGCGTTGATCACGACTTAACCGTCGAATCAACCCAAGCCGAATTAGTACGTCGCTTCGGCGAAGTTGCTTATCTATTACTGACCAGCGGCGTCATCATGGTTTCTACGACCAACGCTATTGGCCTTGCCGACCACAACGCCGTGCAAGCACTTATCGGCGACATGCCATCGCTCGTCGTCGACATTGATCCCGTTGGCAATTCCACCATGCCGTGCGATCTGCGCATTCGTGGCACAGAGCCTCAATCCGACGTAACTCGTAAGGTTACCGACTTACTGCGAGAAAAATTCGTCATTAAAGAGTAATGCGCAATAAAAATTGCGCTTGTAAAAACTCAAAAAAAA
>SYDV01000013.1 GCA_005801395.1 Planctomycetia bacterium
GCTGACTTTGGAATTTGTTAAATTCGTCCTTTCAAAACAAGGCCAAGAAGCTGTGGTCAAAGATGGATATTTCCCACTCCCTGCAACCATTGCTGTTGAAGTCGCCGAATCGTTGTCTAAATAAATCTTTCTGATCACACGAATCGGCGGGGAGGAAAATCCCCCGCCGCCTAGGACGCCTCTGCAATGAGTAATCCCAAGTCTCCTGGTATGCCTTCGCGGTATATCACCTCCAAAGGGACCTTGTTCGCTGATAAGGCCATGACTTGGTTTATTAAGAGCGGTGGATTAGCTGTTATTATTGCGGTATTTGGAATTTTTATTTTCATTTTGTGGCAAGTTTTGCCATTATTTCAATCGGCCTCCGTAAATCGAACTGACACCGTCGCCTTACCCAAAGAAGTTAATCCGACTGAGGTAATCGGAGTTTTGTCCGATGAATGGGGCGAGCTTCCAATGTTGGTCGAACGTGACGGGACAGCGACCTTTATTCCTGTCCCACAACGTCGCAATTCTGGTGGGCTCGAAGTGTCTTCGACAAATGCTAGCGCGATAAAGCCCGCGGAAGCAATGATGCCGAAAGTCATTGATCTGAAATTAGCGGGTCCAGGCGAAAAAACCTCCGTTAGTTTTGCTTCAATTGATCATCGACGCCAACGCGTGGTCATCGGCACCGCCGATGGCCGCTTTGCGGTACGGACGGTCAAATATAAATCAAATTTCATTGAGGGTAATCGGCAGGTCAACGGTATCATTGAGAATGATTTGAATCTGGTTCTCGGAGAACCTGGTCAAGCCATCGTAAGTGCTAGCTATGGTGACAATGGCGAACGTAAACTCGCAGCCGTTATCCAACAAGTTGGTGATCAACGTCGCGTACTCGCTGCCACTTTAGTTCAGGCTCGCACGTTGCTTGGCGCGGGTGAAACAAAAGCCGATCGCACATTTGATTTGAGCGAAAAAATTGTCGGCGTTCCTGAAAAATTACTGGTCGATGAGCGAGCTGAAGGCATCATCGTCGTAACAAAAGCTGGTGATCTGCAGTATTTCTTTTTGAACGAAGAAGGCTTTGAATTACGCCAGTCATTCAAACCATTTGGCGACCAATCTGAGCCACACCTCGCCTCAATTGATTTCTTGCTGGGTGAAGTATCGCTGACGGTAACCAATGACCTCGGCCTTAACCGTATTTTCAGCCTCTATGTCAAACCGGGTGAAACCGCACGTACCTATGGTTTGATCAAGGAATTTGATGAAAGGCTCAATGGCGGAGCTGAAACGTTTGCTCCTAGCGTTCGCAATAAAGCATTTTTACTCACGCACGGAACGCATGCCTCTCTCCGTTATGGCACTTCGGCTTCTATCCGTTGGGAAGGTGATATCGAATCTCCCATCGTCGGTTCCGTCATTTCGGGTAAATACCATCGCCTGATGCTGGTGGGTAAAGACGCGAAAATGCAGGTATTTGATCTTGATGATCCACATCCCGAATCCGGATTCAAAGCCATGTTTGGCAAAATCTGGTACGAAGGCGCTGATCAACCTAAACACGATTGGCAATCAACCGGTGGAACGGACGATTTTGAACCTAAATTATCGATGATTCCACTCTTGATCGGCTCATTTAAGGGCACCCTTTACGCCCTAATATTTGCTCTGCCCATTGCCATTCTTGGTGCTATTTATACCGCCGAATTTATGCAGCCAAAATTCAAAAAAATAGTAAAGCCGGTCGTTGAAATTATGGCTTCACTGCCTTCCGTGGTCCTAGGTTTTCTTGCTGCCATCTGGCTCGCGCCTTTACTCGAATATCGCGTTCCTTCTTTACTCTTGGTCTTTATCGCCTTGCCGACGGCAGCTGCATTATTTGGTTGGTTTTGGGCCAGTTTACCAATGACCTACCGTAGTCGAATCAAGCCGGGGTATGAATTCCTGGCCTTTACTCCTTTCATGATGGTAGTGGCTTGGGTCGCATGGTCTGTCGGTCCCTCGCTTGAATCACTCATCTTTACCGTCAACGGCACGGGGGATTTCCCTTCTTGGTGGCGCACCATGACGGGTTTAAGTTACGAGCAACGTAATTCATTGGTGGTCGGTGTGATGATGGGATTCGCTGTTATTCCAATTATTTTCACCATCTCTGAAGACGCGCTCTCTAACGTTCCCGCCGCCTTACGATCGGGCTCGTTAGCGCTTGGTGCAAGTCGTTGGGATACCGCCATACGAATTGTGCTGCCAACCGCCTCTGCTGGAATATTTTCGGCGATCATGATTGGCTTTGGCCGAGCCATCGGTGAAACCATGATCGTCGTCATGGCGACGGGTAATACGCCAATCATGGGCTTAAATATCTTTGACGGCATGCGCACTCTTTCAGCAAACATCGCGGTAGAAATACCTGAAGCACCACATCACAGTACTCTTTATCGCACGCTCTTTCTTGGCGCGTTACTGTTATTTTTACTCACCTTCTTAGTCAACACCGTCGCCGAAGTCATGCGCCAACATCTACGCGAAAAATATAAGACGATCTGACATGAACCAACCTAACTCGACTAAAAATCATTCCGTTAAAAGTAACATATCACCCCGCGTCACCGGAGAGGCTCAGGTGTGGCTCACCGCCATGGGGTTGAGTATCGGTCTCATCATGGTCGTTGCCTTAATCGGAATTATTTTAATTAATGGTTTCGAAGTTTTTTGGCCGAAACGCATCGTGGAAATGACCATTAAAGAAGGCGATAAAACCGTCGTTATTGGCGGAGAAATTGTACTAGAGCGCAGTAAGCCTGTTCAATCAGATGGAATCGTCCATCGAGAATTACAATTATTCACCGGCAATAAAGATGTCTACGGTCAGGGCTTTCGCTATATCGATCTCGACGATGTCGTATCGCAAAAGCAGCCTGCGGGTGCACTCAAAGTTGAACGTATGGAATACGGCAATGCGATTGGCATGCCGGTGTCACTTAAACTTAAGGGTGGTGAAGTCATTCCTGCGAGCGATTCGCGTTTTTCCACCCGCTTAAACGAATTGATCGATGAAGTAGCAAATCGCAGAGATGAGATTTTGTATCTCGAACAAACGATCATTGGTGCAAATGCTCGGCAAGTCACCGAACTCGGTTACCAACGTCGTACAGCCGAAGCAAAAAAAGATCAGGTCTCCATCGATCGCATAACGGCTGAAGTCGCCAAACTTAAACAAGAATACAGCGTACTCGCTGGTAAGGCCCGTGAATTACGGGCACAGCAGAACGATCACAAGCTAGTGCTCAAATTATTTTCGGGTGAAGAAAAAAATATATTCCTGGGCAATACCGTTAAGGTCACCTGGGCCAATGAATTGTCCTGGATCGGTCGCATCGGTCTGTCGATATCTCATTTCTGGACGTTTATCGTCGATAAACCGCGTGAAGCTAATACCGAAGGTGGCATTTGGCCGGCGATTTTCGGTACCTTTGTTATGACGATTTTGATGAGCATTGCCGTCACCCCCTTTGGTGTGGTCACTGCTATTTATTTACGTGAATACGCCAAACAGGGCCTTGTGGTGCGCACTGTTCGCATTGCGGTGAATAATTTAGCTGGCGTGCCTTCCATTGTATTCGGGGTCTTTGGTCTTGGCTTTTTTGTCTATTTTCTTGGTGGAAGCCTCGACTCCTTATTTTTCTCTGACAAATTACCAACCCCGACTTTTGGTACGGGAGGTATTTTGTGGGCGTCGCTCACGCTAGCTTTAATGACCGTCCCCGTAGTAATCGTTGCCACGGAAGAATCCGTAGCGGCGGTGCCACGCGGTGCCAAAGAAGGCAGTTTGGCTCTTGGCGCATCAAAATGGCAAACGATTCAGCGCGTCGTTCTACCGGCTGCGATACCTGGCATTCTTACTGGTTTGATTTTAGCTATGGCCCGAGGCGCTGGTGAAGTTGCCCCCCTCATGCTCGTCGGCGTGGTAAAATTGGCGCCTAGTCTACCAATTGATGGGCTCTACCCCTTCTTTCATCTCGATCAAAAATTTATGCATCTTGGCTTCCATATTTACGACCTCGGTTTTCAATCTCCTGACTCAGAAGCCGCGAAACCGATGGTATTTGCTACAACTTTTATTCTAATCTTGCTGGTGATGGCGCTTAATTTAGGCGCCATCGTCCTACGTGATTACATCCGTCGGAAGTTCGCCACCTCGGCGTTCTAAAACCCATGACTGCACTTGCACAAAAATTATGACACCTACCTCTAACACCAATGCTCCCATCGAAATGGTTGCCAAGGAAAGTAAACCCCTGGAAAAAGGCAAAGGCTATTTGTCTGTCCAGAACTACAATTTCTGGTACGGCTCACATCAAACATTATTTGACATCTCCTTGGAAATCCCAGAAAAACAGGTAACTGCTTTTATTGGACCTTCCGGATGTGGTAAATCGACGTTGCTGCGCAACTTCAACCGCATGAATGACTTAGTTGACGGCATTCGTCACACTGGTGACATCACCATGGCAGGACATACCATTTATGACCCGCTAATTGAAGTAACATCACTGCGCAAACGCGTTGGTATGGTGTTTCAAAAATCTAATCCTTTTCCAAAGTCTATTTACGAAAACGTGATCTACGGATTACGCGTTAGTGGCTGCAACAACAAAGCTGATCTTGATGTCGCGGTAGAAAAAGGCCTACGTGCGGCTGCTCTATGGGACGAAGCGAAAGATCGCCTAGGACAAAGCGCCCTAGGTTTATCGGGCGGTCAAATGCAACGATTATGTATTGCACGCGCAATCGCGGTCGAACCTGAAGTCATCTTGATGGATGAACCATGCTCGGCGCTTGACCCCATCGCGACGGGCAAAATAGAAGAATTAATTCTAGAACTTAAAAAACAATTCACGGTAGTTATTGTTACCCATAATATGCAACAGGCTGGTCGCTGCAGTGATCGCACTGCGTTTTTCTACCTTGGTAAATTAATTGAGTACGATACTACCGTTACCATATTCACGAATCCCAATCAAAAACAGACCGAAGATTACATCACCGGTCGCTTCGGCTAATGTAGGACAGCTATATGAATATTATTCGACATTTCGATTTGGAGCTAGCCGACCTCAAGCGTACTTTAGTTAGCATGGGTAACATGGTCGATCGCGCTCTCACGATCGCTGTGGATGCAATCATTGCGCCCACCGTCGAAGCCCGTGAACAATGCCGCGTTTTAGAGGATCAATTAGACACCTTGGAAAACGCGATTGAAGATCGTTGTCATCATATCATCGCCCTGCAACAACCGATGGCTGGTGAATTACGCTTAGTCATTGCGGCCATGCGTATCACCAGTGATTTGGAACAAGTTGGTGATTTAGCCGAAAGTTTAGCTAAACGCGCAGCCTTCATTGCCCGCAATAAAGGTGTGACCACGCTTCCGCAAATCGAAACTTTGGGACGCTTAGTTCTCAGCATGAATCGTCATGCGATGGAAGCGTTTATTACAGGTAATCTTTCGCTCGCCAGCGGTGTCATTACTGATGAAGATAAATCAGATGATCTCACAAAAGAATGCTTTGAAGGCATTCAAAATCTGATGCGCAGTGATCCAGACCGCATTCGAGAATACACCCATTTATTACGTGCTGCCTCGTTATTAGAACACATCGGTGATATTGCCGTGTCGATTGCCGATGAAACGGTTTATTTACACAAGGGCACGATTGTCCGCCATCACCACCACGAACAACCCTAAGTTTCACTGATGTCTCGCATTTTAGTAATTGAAGACGAACCGGATATCCAAACGCTCATGCAGTTTAATCTGCAA
>SYDV01000196.1 GCA_005801395.1 Planctomycetia bacterium
ATTCAAGATAACCAAGCCTTTGTTGAGGAATTAAAAATAGCTGGCATTCACGCCGAGCAAACACCTGACACCACCGTCTGCAAAACCAATACGGGTTTTGATCGCGATCGTTTTGGTCGTTCGGCATTCCTAAAAGCCATTTGGTATTGGAAGAACAAATCTGGCGGATCAATTGTCCATCAATTACGCAAACTCGGCTCATCCTGTGACTGGTCACGCGAACGATTCACCATGGATGACGGCTTATCCAAGGCCGTTCGCACCATGTTCGTTAAAATGCACGAGGCCGGATTAATTTATCGCGGCACGCGCATGGTAAATTGGTGTCCCGTTCAGAAAACTGCGTTATCTGACGATGAAGTTGATTACATTGAAAAGAATGGTCATTTATGGAAATTAAAATATCCGATAGTTGAGTCCGGAAGTCCGGAAGTCCGGAAGTCCGGAAGTCCGGAGCATGATGACGCCACTGGTGGTGGACAATTTATTATTGTTGAAACCACACGCCCTGAAACGTTTTTTGGTGATACAGCGGTGGCGGTAAATCCAGCTGATCCGCGCTATGCGCATCTCATTGGCCGAATGGTGCGCCTGCCAATTATTGGCCGTGAAATTCCCATCGTTGGCGACGAACACGCGGACCCCACTAAAGGCTCCGGCGCCGTAAAAATTACACCCGCGCATGATCCGAATGACTACGAAGTTGGCCAGCGGCACAAACTGCCATTAATTCGCTGCATCGGTTTTGATGGCACCATGACCACCGAAGCCGCACATTTTTCTGGCGTGGATCGTTTCGTCTGTCGCAAAGCATTACTCAAAGAATTAGAAGCGAGTGCCGTGCTCATGGGCGCGACAGAAATTCGCCACGCGGTCGGCCACAGCTATCGTTCCAATGCGCCTATTGAACCCATGGTCACAGAACAATGGTTTGTGAAAATGGCACCGCTCGCTGAACGTGCGGTAAAAGAAACACGCGATTCACGCCTGCACTTCCATCCCGAGCGATGGACCAAAGTCTACGAACAGTGGCTCGACAACGTACGCGACTGGTGTGTCTCGCGGCAAATTTGGTGGGGCCACCGAATTCCCGCTTGGCACTGCAATGCCTGTCATAAACCTACCGTCGCGATTGAAACGCCAAAAGCCTGTCAACACTGCGGCGACACCAATCTGGTACAAGATCCGGACGTGTTGGATACGTGGTTTTCATCCGCACTTTGGCCATATTCCACCCTGGGTTGGCCTGACTGGGAAACGGCAGCCAAACATTATTGTCCCACCAGCACGTTGGTGACCGATCGTGGTATTATTTTCTTTTGGGTTGCACGCATGGTGATGACTTCACTGTTCGTCAACAACGAGCGTCCATTTGATGATGTATATATTCACGGCACCGTGCTGGACGAACGCGGCGTGAAAATGTCGAAATCGTTGGGCAATGGAATTGATCCGATTGTCATGATTACGGGAGGCAGCCAGAATTACCTGGGTAAAGATTATCAATGCCCAGGCTACGGTGCTGACGCGGTGCGTTACACGTTGCTGGATATGACCACCGAAGGACAGGATTTAAAACTCTCCCCCGCAAAATTCGAAACTGGACGCAACTTCGCGAATAAAGTTTGGAACGCCGGTCGTTTTGTGTTGATGAATCTGGGCGAACGTCCGCTCGCATCTGCGCCAACGGTTGCATCTCTCACGGCATTACCACTGGGATTCCCAGAGCGTTGGATTTTAGATCGTTTACAACGTGCCATAAATGAATGCACCGCCGCATTAGAAGCCTGGCGCTTTAATGATTATGCGAATGGTGGTTATCGCTTCTTCCGCGATGATTTATGCGATTGGTATGTGGAATGGGCAAAACGTCAATTTAAGGCCGGTGGAGCAGAAGCCAACGTCGCTGCTCAAGTTCTATCTTATTGTTTTGATCGCATTCTGCATTTATTGCAACCCGGCATGCCCTTTATCACCGAATATTTGTGGCAATTACAACGCACCACGATCGGCGGACAATCCTGGGACGGTCACTATTTAATGACCGATGCCTGGCCTGAAATACAAACCGCCTTGCGCACCGATGGCGCCGGACCGCGCATGGATGAATTACAGGCTATTGTCACGGCGGTACGCAATGTGCGCAACTTGGTCAGCTTGAGCGATGGCGTGGCCTTAGACGTGACAGTGGATGTCCAAGATGCGGCCAAGGCAATCGCCCTGAGTGCTGATATTGATTTCATGAGTAACCGCGCCAATGCATCATCATTTATTGTTGCTGCTGGTGCAGTAAAACCACCACAATCGATCACCACGGTGGTCGGAGCCTTAAAGGTATATATCCCGCTATCTGGGTTAGTTGATCTCGCGAAACTAAAAGACCAATTAGTAAAGCGCGCAGCAACGCTGGAAAAATCCATCGCCGGTAAACAAGGCAAACTCGGCAACGCTGATTACGTCGCGCGCGCACCTGTACAGCAAGTCGCTGAAACGCGTGAGCTGCTCGCAACGGAGATTATTGAGCTTGCCAATATCAAAGAAACTTTGACGGGTCTTTGATTAAAACGATGAATGGGTTATCCCAGCTCGTTGAGATTTAATGCTCAAGTTGTCTAATCAATCCGACGCAGAATCTGACGCGATAACGCAATGCTTAAACCTATTAATATTCCTAAAAATGCGGCTAATCCTATAA
>SYDV01000197.1 GCA_005801395.1 Planctomycetia bacterium
GAATATTAAACCCGGTGAATGCAAAGAACCGGCGGAGTTACTAGATCTTTTTCCAACGTTGATTGATATCTGCACATTGCCTCCCGTTGCAGATTTAGAAGGACATAGTCTGCAGCCACAAATAGCCGATCCGACGGCGAAACGTTCTTGGCCAGCCATCACCTCACATAACCAAGGTAATCATGCCGTACGCACTACACGCTGGCGTTTTATTCAATACCACGATGGCACTCGCGAACTTTATGATATGGAAAATGATCCGAACGAATGGACCAATCTCGCGAACCATCCAACTTATCAAAAGGTGATCGCTGAACATGTGGCTCTGCTACCAAAAATAGATGTTCCTCCGGTAGCCGGTAGTCAGCATCGCGTTATTTCACTCGATGACGAGGTCCTACTATGGGAAGGTAAACCCGTGATACCTGGGGACTTCAACTAATTAAGCCAATCTTTAAAGCGACGTCTCTCACAACGATCGTCGTATGGCCCAGTCCTGACTTGCGAAGATTAGAAAAGTATTCAAATCGAGTCTTCCACCACTGGAACACTCTATGAAAACACTCCTGTCAGCTGCAATGTTTTTGACCATGTTTGCCTGTAGCGCCATTGCACCTAGCGCCGAGGAAATCGTTTTATGGCCAAATGGCGCACCCGGATCGGAAGGAAAAAACGAGCCCGAAAAAATTGAAAAAGGGAATATCAGTAGCGTCCACAAACCCTCGATCACGGTATTCTTGCCGCCAGCGGATAAAAATACAGGGACAGCCATCTTAGTCATTCCTGGCGGTGGCCATAGCAAACTTTGCGTTGGGCACGAAGGCACGAGCGTCGCAGAGCGCTTTAATCCACATGGCATTACGGTATTCATGCTCAAGCACCGACTCGCTCGTGAACCGGGTTCGACCTACACCATTATGGATCACGCCGTACCTGATACGCAACGCGCCATGCGGCTGATTCGCTCACGCGCCACGGAATGGAAAATTGATCCTGCTCGCCTCGGTGCGATGGGTTTTTCTGCAGGTGGAGAATTAGTGGCACAAATCAGCATGAAGCCCAGTATTGGTGCAGCAGACGCGGTCGATTCCATTGATCGTCTTGATGCGCGCCCTGCGTTTCAGGCTTTAATTTATCCTGGCCGTTCTGCCGATATTATTCCAGTAAAAGGCGCACCACCAGCTTTCCTTTGCGCTGGCTACGGCGATCGCCAAGACATTAGTGAAGGCTTAGCTGAAGTTTATTTACGTTTCAAACGCGCTGGTGTTCCCGCAGAATTAATTATGTACGCAAACATCGGCCATGGATTTGGCGTGCGGCCAAATGACAAAAGTGCCGCCGGCGCTTGGCCAGAACGCTTTTTGGAATGGTTGATCCAATCTAAATTACACCAAACAGCGCCATAAGCACACCCGTTAGAATTTATCTAGCGCACCCGGATCGGGCGCGCTAGATAATTACGCGCTCATCCTGAAATTTATCCCTTTACCTTCGCTAATTGATTGAGTTGTTTTTCAATACGCCCCAATACTTCCTTCATAGTTGCCTCGTCTGGCAATAACGTAATCCGGAAATGATCCTCATAAGGCACATTGAAGCTCGTGCCTGGAGCAATCAGCACATGTTGTTGTTCCAATAAATCGAGGGCGAATTTTTTATCATTAAAACCAGGTATTTTCACCTTCACAAATGCATACATCGCGCCTTGTGGCGATACCACTTGAAGATATTTACTCTGTTTTACGCCATCAATCACCGATTGACGCGTTTGATATAAACGACCTCCCGGTTTCACGAGATCTTGAATCGATTGATATCCGCCAAGTGCCGTTTGCACGGCGTATTGTCCAGGAACATTTGGACACAGGCGCAAGCTTGCCATCAAATCAAGCGCTAAGAAATAATCCTTTGCATGCGCCTTTTCGCCTGAGAAAGACATCCAACCGACGCGTATACCACAAGCGCGATAGACCTTACTTAAGCCGCCAAAGGTAGCGCACAGAGTGTTTTTCACTAAGGTGGCCAACGGGAAATGAACCGCGCTATCGTAAACTATTTGATCATAAATTTCATCACTGAAGATCACCAATTGGTGACGTTCAGCCAAAGCAACCATTTGTTCTAATACCGCTTTGGGATAAACTGCACCAGTCGGATTATTCGGCGTAATAATCACCAGCGCCCGCGTGCGTGGAGTAATCGCTTTTTCCAATGCCTCTATATCTGGAATAAATCCTTTATCCGCTGGGCAAGGATAATGCACCGCCTTCCCGCCATTGAGCACCACGGAAGCCGTCCATAAGGGGTAATCGGGACTTGGCACTAAAACTTCATCGCCATCATTAATTAATGCGCGCATGGCGAGCAGAATTAATTCACTAACACCATTACCGATAAACACATCATCGGCAGTTACATTCATGACCCCACGGTTTTGCTGTTGCATGACCACAGCTTCACGTGCTTGGAATATTCCTTTTTGATGACTATACGGATCAGCCTGACCTAAATTTTCGATCATCGCGGCGCGCATGGCTTCAGGCATACGGAAACCAAACGCACCTGGGTTACCGATGTTTAGTTTAATAATTTCATGCCCTGCCTTTTCCAGCTCCATCGCGCGACGAGCCAATGGACCACGAATTTCGTAGCGAACTTGATCAAGGCTTGAACTAGGGACGATGCGAGGCGGAGTCATAGGATCTTTCACGGTCGTTGCGCATTTATGAGGCTGCGCAAGGCGCGGCAGCCTAAGGCCACCAGGGCTTTATACCAGCCATGTGCTACCACCGCCCCCCTGGTTGCACCCGAGCGCCATAACTGATAGAAGGCTGGACTTCGTAACTCAATCAAACTCAATCAGGAGCGTTTTCCATGCGCCATTTTTCACTCGCCTGTGTTGCCGCCATGATCCTATCTTTCACTGCCTGTGGTGGTGGAGGCGTTCGCACAGAACAAACCACCCCACTCGACCAAATCGTTGCCGTCGCCAACGCCGAAGGCGTCAGTGCTAAATTGTTCTATTACAAACAAAGTCAAAATTACCTCATCGTTAGTTTTCAATTCAGTAATGACACTAAAGAAAAAATTATTCTGAAAAACGATAATGGTGCGCAAATCGCAGGGATGACCGCCACCTGTGAAGGCCGCCAAATGAATGCCGACCGTCGTGGTTCGACTGGTTGGAATCCATGGACGGGCGTACAGCACCGCGAAAGCACCGCCGGATCAGTAGAAATCGCTCCTGGTCAAAAGACTGAATTGCAAGTGCGATGGAATTTCAGTCCATCATTATCACGCAAAGATTACAACTGGACGGTGACCGTCAGTAATATCTACCAAGGCGACAAGAAACTAGGCGATTTGAATTTTGCTCACGATCCGAAAACCGCTGCCGCAAAATAAAATACCATTATTTTTGGTTTTAACGCTTTACACCCTCGGCCATTTGGTCGAGGGTGTTTTGTTACGTTTTTAATTAAATGATTTCACCTTACCTAGGGCGATAATTCAGTATTAACGAAAAAGTCACTATTTATCCTGCATTGTAGCCAATTTTTCCAGCCATTCACCACTGAGACGGTAGGTAGTCCAAGCGTTCGTCGGTGCAGCGCCTAAAGTCTCAAAGAATTCAATCGCCACCGTATTCCACAAAAGCACCGTAAATTCAACACGTGCGTAATGGCGTTCGACGGCCCATTTAGCAATGAAACGCAACAGAGCTGTAGCGATACCACGATTTCGATAGTCTTCTTTGACGTAAATATCTTCTAAGTACAAACCGCGACGTGCAGCAAAAGTCGAATACGTTTGAAAAAAGACCGCCATCCCAACCGCTTCGCCATCAATAAAAGCGAGTGCCGTTTCGATAACGCGATCACTACTACCTAACTCTTTGCGTACCGTCTCAACCGTTGATTGATTGGGCAATCGTTCGAACGCAGCGAAATCGGCAATCATCGCATTGAGCGTCTCCGCGTCCTCAACGGTGGCCATGCGTACAGTTAGTTGAGGATCGACCTTACCTGACACAGGATCTCCAGCGGAGGGTGGAGTAGATGCAGGTTGCAGCAATGCGTCAAGTTTCGTCATGCAGCACTTTTGCGGAGTGATGGTCGAGCAAACTTCCTGAACAAAGACTCAGATAACTCCAACATACGGAAAAAATTAGGTGAGCTTTTTGATAAAACACCGCTGTTCCTAACAAAATGCTCTGCCGAAGGCCGCCCAACCCCCCCCGCGTAGCCGCAGGCCCATCGAGCGGGCCGCCTTCTTGAGCGAGTCGCCCATGCCGTGAAGCATCTGCAACTCCAGCGCCGACTCCGGCAGTCCCGCTTCTTCCAACGCCGCCAGTGCCGCGGCGATGGAGCGGGCGTTGTGC
>SYDV01000198.1 GCA_005801395.1 Planctomycetia bacterium
ACCGTCGTCAAAACACAGACGTGTGCTTCAATGCCGCAAATGACGATGTGTCGCCGTCCAAATTGATCGATGGCTTGTTGTACTTGGGGTTCATCAACGCAACTAAAATGCATTTTCGCCATGCGTGGTACATCAGCAGCGACGTCTGATAAATACGGCAGTGTCGTTCCAAGCCCTTTGGGATATTGCTCGGTTATAAGGCGTGGAATTTGCAATAATTGAGCGGCTTCCAGTAGCAGACGACAATTTCGGCCGCAAGACTGATCAGCAGCAATGGCGGGAACGACGGACAGAAAGCGCTCTTGTACATCAATTAAAATCAGGGCGGAAGTTGACGCTTCTAGTGCCAAAGTCGCAGTCGCCATGGAGTTAGGTTAGCGAGCGCGTGAGCGCCACGGTAATATTGTCAACGCCACCGCGTTGGTTAGCAAGATCAACCAAGGCAATACATGCCTGTTCTAAATTACTAGATCGATGAACGATATCATACATATCGTCATCACTCACGAGATCGGATAAACCATCACTACAGAGTAAGTAAACATCTCCTGGCACCAAATCTTCCACGGTGATATCGATAGTAACTTGTTCCATACCCAATGCGCGTGTGACGATATTTCCGAGTAATGCGGCTTCATTACTGTCAGGGTCTAATAGACCCGCACGAATGCGTTCTCCGACTAAGCTGTGGTCTTCACTTACTTGTTCAATGGTATCGGTACTGATGCGATAAATTCGACTATCACCAACATTTACGGTAATTACGCGATCACGCATAAAAGCACAGCCAACAATCGTTGTGCCCATATCGGATAAGGCCGTGTTCACACGTGAACGGCTCAGGATATGATCGTTAGCGCCGAACACGGCGGCTTTCATGGATTCGATTACTTTGTCTTCATCATTCCAATCGGATGCGCGTAATTGCCGTAAACCATTCGATACGACTTGCACGGCGAGTTCACTTGCAACATGCCCACCAGCATGACCACCCATGCCGTCGCAAACAATCATGACTCGATCACGAATATCGAAATATAAGGAATCTTCGTTATGATCGCGCACACGACCGCGATGCGTTAATGCCGCCATTTCTAGTTTCACGGACAAACGCTCCACAACGAGTATTGAGATTCAATTACGACAGGAAAAAGTAAAAATGAAGAGTGTAGGACCTGATAATTACCGGATTGAAGGTGGGGCATAAAACGGTCGGCAATGGCTTTTTCTGGAGAGGTTCGAGTTATTAAAAGGTGAGTTAGGCGCATGTTTTACTCGACTCGTAAGGCGAGTAAGGTGGTATCGTCACCCGGTGGTTGGGGCCCACGAAAATGGCGAATAATTTCCATAATGCGGCTGACCAATATTTCGGGACCTTCGTTACCAAATTTCTTAATCACGTCGAATAATCGCTCAGTGTCAAATTCTTCTTGTTGCAAATTCATGGTTTCGGTAACGCCATCCGTGTAGAGCAAAATGATGTCACCAGAACGAATATTGGTCACCTGTTCTTGGAGACTATTTCGGAACATCGGTCCACTTTTCATGCCGACGACCATGCCAGGTGGTTTAATTTCTTCGATTACGCCATCATCGGGATTATAGCGAATGCTAGGATTGTGACCTGCCCGTGCCCAGGTGATGGTGCGTTCATTTGGGTCAAGCAATGCATAAACCATCGAAATAAATAATTTCCCACCCAAGTCACGGGCGAGGGCATCGTTGACTTTGCTGAGCGTTTCCGCCGGTGAAAGGCCCATTGAAGCGTAAATTTCGAAGGTTTTCTTGGCCATCGACATGATTAAGCCAGCTTGAACACCATGACCGCTGACGTCACCAAGAGCAAATCCCACTCGACCATCAGGCAGGCGAATAAATTGGTAGAAATCTCCGCTGATTTCGCTGCAGGCTTCAAAGGTCGCGCCAAATGAATAGCCGGGTATTTCAGGCGGTTTTTGCATCAAACCTTGTTGTACCGCCTTGGCCTTGATCATATCGGTATTATTGGCAACCGTAGCTGCTGAAGGCGAATCAAGGGGTGGCGTCAGATTCTCTGCTTCATCCATCCAATTAAATTCGTGTCTTTCGCTCTCATGCTGTCCAATGGACGACGCGTCAATCGCTTCAGCCGCAGGCGGACGATGATCGGTGATTTCTTCCTCCAATAAACCAAGCGCGGAGCTGTTTATAAAATCATCTGGCAAGCTATCAAATAAAGCCTGCTCATTGGTATTCGAAACGTCGCTTAGTGGCGGGGTTATATTCGGGGGTGGAGAGACCGGAATGATCGCTTTTGGTGGTGACCATTTTGCTGCCGACGGTTGTCCTATCGCCGGAGAAATGACGCGTGGTGCACCTGTGGGAGTCGTATCCGTGCGTTGCATACCGATGGGAGTGCGGTCGGCCGACAGATTATTGACCCCAGGTGGGGTTAACGGATAGCGACCAGTATTAGAGATTGGCCGTGCGATCGGAGGAGTTGCTTGTGGCGGATTTCTAATGGGTGTTTGATTACCGAGTAGTCGTTGCGTACCGATCGGGGTCGCAGGACGTGCAATCGGCATCGACGTCCCAACGGCGGGTGTGCGATAAGTTTTTGGTGTCGCAGGCGTGCCAGTGGATGGCGTGCGATAGGCTAATGGTACAGGGGGGGGCGTGTTTGCAGCAGGCATTTGATTAATACCGACTGGTTGCATGACGGGTACGGCCGCAGCTGCAGCATCGCGTATGGTGTTTTCAGCGTGAATGAAATTCGGATCCTGAGCGTAATTAGGACATTCTTGTAATAAATGATGTGCCATCTGCTCAGGTGCGCGTTGCCAATCAAGCTCCTTTGCAATACGTACGCGCGGAACATGTTTTAGACAACATGGACAAACCCATAATCCCATCGCGTCTAAATAGCGCCAAATGGGAAACTGTAAATTTTGTTGTAAGGATTGTAATAATGCGGGGAAACGAGACGCACGATCGCGCGCTTTTTGTACCTCTTCGGGCTGCGGTCGAGCACCACGTAAATAAGAGCCACAGCGACTTACGTGCTCTGCCATCGCTTGATAAATAAAGCTGGTCAGCTGTCCGCCCTGAACACGAACTGCGGGGATACGATCTAAACAGGAGGGGCAATACCAGGTGCCGGTTTGGTCATAAACCCGCCATGATGAATCGGTGTCAGCTAAATGAACGAGGTTTTCATATTGCTGCCGACGAGCAATGACTTCGATGGGCTGTAATGGGCCATGCCCATGATTAAACCCACGGCAAGTTTCTAAATGGACAGCGATTGAATCCTCTTGGCTACGCCCAGAGCGACGATTGACCGAGGCTAAGCAAAATGGACAGACCCATTTACCATTAAGGGAAAAATAACCCCAGAGCGGGTCTTCGGCGAGTCGTTGCTTAATCAATTGCACCGTCATGGGGCCCCTTGCGGGACCCTGAGGGGTTAAGCGACTGGTGCTCGGTTTGAATTTGGGGGCCCTTGAGTCCATCGAATCCGAAGGTTAGTGCCTGTAATGAAACGGACAACCACTGGATGGGCGAGGATTTACGTCATCATTCCAAGTCGGAGTTGTTGTCTTGACGAACTGATAACGGCCTGTTCGACCGCGCTCAATGATCAAATGTTTGGATAGCTGTTGCGGAGTTTAGGTCAGACGATCGCGGACTTTATCGGCCTACACGCAGACGTTCAGCCAAATAATTGTCCAAATAGCTATTGGCTTCAATGGCCTTGGCAGTGGATTCCACGTCGTATTCGACGCGACGAAACACCACACGTGGCGCAGCCGGGTCGGTATCAAGCAAGCAATAGGAGGCTCGGGTGTCACCGTCGCGAGGTTGGCCGACAGAACCTATATTAACCAACGCTTTTTCACCGGGTTCGACAAAATAAGCATGACCCCAAAGATCGCTGGGTGGGGTGAAGGTAAGATCTTCTAAGAAGACGCCAGGAATATGCGTATGACCGACAAAGCAAACGTGTTGAATAAGAGCAAAAATCTCCTGCATTTTTGCAGGATTTCCGATGTCACGCGGCATCACATATTCACGTGTTGGTTGGCGCGGACTGGCGTGCGTAAACAGGAACGGACCGTCTTGGGCGTGCAATTGTAAGTTTTGTAAAATTTGCCAGCGATTCTTGCGTGTTACTTCATCACCGGCGGTCTTTAAATGATCGCGGGTCCAATCGATTGCACGTTTAGCACGCGGATTGAAGTTTTCAGCGCCAAACAATAAAGCTTCTTCGTGATTACCCATCAATACCGCGCCACAGCGGCGTACGAGGTCTAAGCATTCACCTGGAAAGGGGCCGTAGCCAACGACGTCACCTAAACAGATGACGCGTTCAGCACCGTTTTCTTCCATGTCGGCAAGCACTGCATTGAGTGCAGAGAGGTTGCCGTGGATGTCACTAATAAGGCCAAGAATCATGACCGACCCACTTGAAGGGAGTCGGCCTAAGACACAAGCCCCTGGTGGATCGGAACCTGCCGACCTGTGCGCGACGGTGGTACTCACGTTGAGGTGATGGTTGAGGTGGGTAAAAGTAGGCTG
>SYDV01000014.1 GCA_005801395.1 Planctomycetia bacterium
CTGTGGTTGATCGCCGTCGGGTGATGCAAATGTTAGTGAATTTGATTGATAATGCTCGGAAGTTTACTCAAAAATCTGGAAAAATCGTAGTCGAAATGGATAGCGACAGTGAAGCGGCGATTTTTGTCGTCGCAGATAATGGGCCTGGAATTCCACCAAACGAAAGCGACCGAATTTTCGCGCCTTATTATCAACGTCCCAGTAGTAGCATGCCATCGGCGGTTAATGGAGTTGGCCTCGGTCTAGCAATTGTTCGCGGTGTGGTGCAGCACCATGGCGGAACAATTGCGCTCAATAGCGATATCGGAAAAGGTTGTCGATTTACGGTACGATTACCGCATAACCATCCCAAGCCAGTGGCACAGCAAGGATCATGATATGACGGCGACGCCTAAAGAATCCATCGTGGTGTCCGGACCTACACCGGAAGTGCACCGCATATTGGTGGTTGAAGATATGCCAGCCTTACAAGCACATATTGCTGAAACGTTGGCCGATCTTGGCGACACGGTGGTAGTGCATAAGGCGAGTGATGGTCGTGAAGCGCTGAGCATGATTGATCAAGCGCCAGAACATTATCATTTAATTATGTGTGATATTATTATGCCGCGCCTTGATGGTGAAGCTTTGCTGACGGAATTACGTCGTCGTGATTATCCGTCTGCCGTTATTATGCTCACCGCATTGGGCCAGGACGACATGGTGGTCCGCTGTTTGCGGCAGGGGGCCTGTGATTATCTCGTAAAGCCGGTTGGTATTGATGAAATGACCGCAGCTGCTGCAAACGCCTTACAGCATATGCCCTTAGTTGGCCGTGCCTTGGATGTGGAATACGATCCGCACGGTTGGTTTGAAGTCGCTGGCGAAAGTGATCCCGGAATTCTTTATAAATATCGCCGTTTTTTAGGCCTATTAGATAAATTTAAAATTCCTGAACCCGCCGCGAGTGAAGTGCGCTTAGCTTTAGAAGAATTAGGCCGTAATGCGATTGAATGGGGAAATAATAGTGATCGCTCGAAAAAAGTTCGCTTTGGCTGCCGTATTTTGCCTGGGAAAATTATCGTCTATATCGAAGATGAAGGCCAGGGTTTCGACCCCAGTCGCGTACCAGACCCCAGCATTGATCCGCTCGGCCATTTAGAAAATCGTAAGGCAATGGGCAAACGTCTGGGTGGTTATGGTATTCATTTAATCAAACATTTGATGGATAAACTTATTTACAACGCGCGTGGAAATCGTGTGGTCGCGATTAAATATTTAGATAAGACTCATAGCTAAGGCTGCTAGTTTCCAAACGTTGAGCAAAAAAAAGGGCATAGCTGTTTAAGGTGGATCGAGGTTGGTGTTGGTAGAGCCTTGGGTTTGGATGAATCGTTGCTCACGGACAACAGGTTTAGTGCGACAGGGCTTCAGAGATTGGAATAGGTAATGAGAGAGTCGCAGCGCTGAATTCATATTGGCGTCGCTCGGAGCGTCATTAGTGTGCCGCCTCCTCTAACGTCAAAGCTACCGTATGAACGATTCTGCGCCAACTTCCGTTTCTTCGACATCTATCAACGAGGCTCGCGAATTGAGCCTTGATGATGTGGTCAGATTTCTGCGCGACTCATGGCGCTGGGCAGTCGGTGGTTCCGTCATCGTCGGTGGATTGGCAGCAGTATGGGCGCTATCTCAACCGCGTATATGGGAATCCACGGCGAATTTATTAATATCGCCCCCCCCATTCAGCGGCGAGCTTAAACAACTCAGTCTTAATTTACCCTCCTACCAACGGCTGTTGGAATCGCCTGCCGTTTTAGATGAAACTCGTCTGCGACTGCTTGAGCAGGGTGTGCTCAAGACGGGTCAATATCTAAAAATCGGAGATAATTTAGAAACCAAAGTATTTATGTCGAAAAAAGGTGATGATGTCGCACTGGTGCCGATAATTGATTGCCGGGGTCGCGGAGAGAATGCGGCGCAAGCCAATGCAATAACCGCACTGTGGATTAAAGTTTTTCTTGAGCGGACCAAAGTAATCATTGGCTTAAACACCTCATCAAGTGTTACTTTAATTGAAACGCAATTCGATAATAATAAAAAGAAACTTGAAAAAATCGAACTTGATAACAGATTGGCTACAAGTCTAGCCCAACTTAAGCAAGCCGAAGTAACACAGCGATGGAATGAAATCATCAATGTATTTACCAGTGAAACGAATCAGAAATTAGCGACTTTTCAAAATGAAACAGAAAAGCTTTTAACAGACTTACGCATAAGCTCAGATATTCCTGGTCTTGATGCGCGTATTGCGGCGTTGTCGCGAGCTCTGTCGGACCTCAATTTAAGCGCTGGGACTGATTATGTAAAAGCGGTACGACTGGAAGCAAATCAGCCACTAAATCGAAGCGAACAAGTCAACCAAATCGCAGAACAATTAACTATACTCCAGAACAAGCAATTGAGTGCGGATACGGCCATAAAGCAGCTAGAACGTGAGCGGCAATTAAAAATGGACGAGCAAAAAGACAGGATTGTTTTGGAATTGGCAAAACTCAAGGCTAGTCAATCTCAGGAATTAGACGATCTCATACGAGAAGAGACCTTGCGACAAGTACAATTTTCGCGGGAAAGCGTTACTTTGAGCGAAACCGTGCGGAGTTTATCAAATTCATTTCAGCAAGCTCAAATCACCAAGGCCCAGCAAACAACCTTGGATATTCAAATTGCTTCTGTGCCAACGTTGCCAGTACAGCCATTACCC
>SYDV01000199.1 GCA_005801395.1 Planctomycetia bacterium
CGATGCTTGATAAGCCTTTGCGTGTCAATGAAGCGGCTTTGCTTCCAAGATTGCCGTATGCCTTTAATTTGAACGTGATTTTCCCATCGCTGCCTGTGGTCCATACTTTTTGCTCACAATTTGTCAGACTATCATTTAGTTCCGTCAAGTGTGGCCTTTTTACATCTTTAAAATCAGAGTCGACTGTTTCCCAGCTTATTCCATAGCCTTTCATTTTAATAATCTAATTCCGCGGGCTTGCTGCTAACAATAAAATCAGACTCTAATTCTTTGAGTCGTTGTGCCGTCTCTAATATCAATTCCGAGTCATCTTTGCCTAAACCGAAAGAAGATGAACAAGAGGAACGGAGAAACGGAGGGGGAGACAAGACCGTGGCGAGTGATCTTCCCTCCCTCTTCCTCCGTTTCTCCGTTCCTCCTGTTAATTCATTCTTTTCTTACATCCGGCATTTTTGACTCGGAATTGGTATAAAGCCTTAAGAATGCCTTCGTATTCTTTTATCAATTCTTCCTGCCTGGAATTGCAGGGCAGGCAGCGATTTTGAAAGCTGTAAATTATTAAGGCATAAAATTTAGGTTGAAAATCGACAGGCAACCCAGCTGGTCACCGCTTGTAAATTTAATATGGGCCCAGGAAAGCCCGTCGTCATGATTATCCCCCGCCACCATCAGATCGACCCGACGTTACCGACGTGGGTGCGTTCGACTTCGATTTGCGCCCATAGACCGTTTGATGATTTTTAGCCCGTGGCTTCGTATTCGCTGCGAAAGCACATCAACCCATTTTTCAATTCGTTAGGTTTCATTCTTGTTTCAATAGATCACGATCCAACCAAAAATGCTCCTATGCGTATCGTCGTTCCTTCGGATTTTTCATTTTTATCTGATAGGACGCGTAAATGTAATTGATGTTCGCCGTTGTCTAAATTGTCGGACAAAATTACGGCGGATGTACGTTTGTTGCGCGGGGGATTAACGTCCCAGCTAGAGAGACGTCGCGGTTCGCGGTCGTCGATATGCCAGCGAATATCGCCGCCATCGCTGGCTATCATCCATAAAAAACCAATGGCGCTTCCGGTAAAGGGAAATGACAAGCCGCTTCCGGGTGTGGTTGCGATGAGTTGACGCGGATATCGACTACCAAGTGCATTTTCGTCGCGGACCCAACCATCGGGTGCGATGGTCCAAGCATCGACGATGTGACCATGGGTGATGACGTCGCCATTAATTGGTGGAGGTACGATATGCGGCGTATGGCTGTCGGCGTTATTAGGAGCGACGAGGAGCGGTAATAAGGTGATTTTTAATTGTTGAAAATATTGATCGTGACCGGCATCGAGCAGTTGGTGTCCATCTTTGGTCAGGGATTCCCAAGTGCTCACACCATCCGAAATGGTTTGCCAAAAATGTCGTCCAATGGCAATAGATGGCAGACGGTAATAACTGGCGAGTATTTCATGTGCGATGGTGATACGGGGACTTTCTTTGCGGTCATAAGCGGTGGCGGCCAATTTATTCGTAGCGTTGAGGATGACGATATCCGTATTGGGATCATTTTTTAAAATTTGCCGAATTATACTTTCTAAACAGCGACTACTGCGCTGGCTTTCTACGCCTTGATCGACAACACCAAAATCAAGAAAGACGATATCGGGATGGGCCATGAGCAGATCCTGCTCGATGCGGAACATGCCATACAAACTATTGGTTCCGCTTAGGGCGGCGTTCACTTCTCGGATGCGAGCAGCTGGCCACATGACTTGTAACCAAGCGGTGGTGAGCGCACGCCAGGATGTTTTCTTCGGATCGGACGCGCCGCCACCATCGGTATGCGTTCCGCCAAAATAGCCTACCGTAACCGGTTGTCCGGCATTCAGTTTAGCAGCGACGTGACGAAGAGGGTTCATATCGTTGGGTGATTACCGTTTCACGGTCGACGCGTTGTGGGTAAATCCATCATTTTGCATGAGCGGTTGCTGAGTGGCACCGGTCAGTTTTCCGACCAAATTATCGGGGAATATCGCTAGTCGGGTGTTGAGATGAGTGGCCATATCATTGAAATAAGCTCGGGCGAGCGCAATGCGATCCTCGCAAGTGGTCAGCGCTTGGCTTAATTGATGAAACTGGTCATTCGTTGTCATCGTTGGATAGGTTTCTTGTAGGGCGATGAGCATCGTTGAACAGGCGTGAGCGTTAGCGCCTGGACGACCCGGTTTGGTGACGTGTAATTGCGTGCGAAGTAAGGTAACGGCTTGTAGCACCTGTTGTTCATGTCCAGCTAGCGCGGTGACGATTTGCACGAGTTTGGGAATAAGGTCGGCGCGCCGCTTTAGTTCAACATCAATATTGGCCCATGCCTGAGTAACGCGGTTGCGTAACTCCGTGATGCTATTGTAGACCATCCACATCCAACCACACCAACAGGCGCCTAAATAGGCACCAGTTGCCCACAGTCCATGGATGAGGTGCGTGTCGGTTAGCTCTGCCCCCGGGGATTCAATAACGAGAATAAAAAGTGACCCAATAGCGACGGTTAATGTAAGTCTAATTATCAGCCAGGTGATTGACCATAAACGGTAGGAGCTGGCTATGTCTTGTTGTTCGCGCGTCGAAATGAGGAATAGTGGAACATGTGGGTCGGCGGCAATTTCTGCCGCAACGGCATCTTCACGCACTCGTGATTGACCGATGACGTACAGTGAATCGCCTTGTGCTAAACCGGATTCCGTAAATCGACGTTGATGATCCGAATTCATGATCGCCGTATTGGGACCTTTGCCAAAATAGAGCGGATCGTCCCTGCCACAGGTGCGCTCGGTAAATACAGTGAGTTCCAGCGTTGCGCCATCCGGTTGAACTTGAATGATCCCATCCGCATCGCGCAGAAAAAATGCTTGGGTTTCTCCTCCGCTGCCAACGGTGGTCCAGCCGCTTTTATGAACGCTTCGTGTTTTACGATTGCCTTTTGAGTCGGTATACGATTCCGTTTCCCAGCGTGACCAACGTTCTTCGATAGACCAGGAATAATAAGCGC
>SYDV01000200.1 GCA_005801395.1 Planctomycetia bacterium
CACGTCACCCATGCTTTAGCCGCCGTTGGCACGGATGACCCGCGTCAGCAACGATTATTACGCGCCGCTGACGCCATTATTAAGAGACTTGCAGCACATTTACCTGGGGATGAATTATTAGCGGAAGACCTCCGCCAAACCGCCGATTATTTAGGCGACCTCTTAGGCATCACCACACCAGATGATATATTACATGCAATTTTTGGACGGTTTTGTATTGGAAAGTAATTCATTTGGACGACTGGCTTGCTCCTGAAATCCGGAATCACATTAAGGTTTTTCCAGCTTCCTAAGAATCGCGTTAGCAACTTCCCCCGCCATCGCCTCCGAACCAGTTGGCTTAAAATGTACATTCTTGGGCAATTGTAATTCACCTAATTGAGGCGCCGTAAATTCGTGTAAGTCATTAATCGTAATGTGATGCTTACTCACCACACTGCGTGCAGCCGCGTTATAACGCGCAGCATCTGCAGGATCACGAAATGGGCTAACGCCATCTGGATACGGAGTCGTGGTTGCAAAAATGAGCTGAGCGCCTGAGGCGACTAATTCCGTTGTTAATGTGGTCAGGTTCGACGTATAAGTGGCCAAGTCAGCTTGCGGTGGATCTTCTGCTTTGTTTGAATTCGCTTTCGTCGTCGCGTCGACATGTTTGAGGTCATGTAAACCCCAATTAAAATGAATAACCGCCCACGGCTTACCCATATGCGGTTTCAGCCATTCTTTTATTCCTGTTAATCCATGTGTCGTACCCTGATTATTTCCTGGGGCATGCAGCACGTTTGCCTTACCCGCTAACAACTTCACCACAAAAGGTGTATAGCCCAAGGAAATAGAATCACCGATAATTAAAATATTCGGTAAGGCTGGATCGTAGACTGTTGCGCCTGGTTTCGCGCCTTTGCCTTCAGCCGATCCTGATTCCGGAACATACACCTCACCAGCCGATAAAGCGGATAAGGCAAGGCATATAACCAGCATTGAGAAACCGAGTTGCATGGACATAAATTACTCCGAGGTATTGCGTCAAAGCTTAAGGTTTCATGACTACAATGGCATGATGAAAATAACCACAGGAACCTGCGTCTGGTTAAGACGCAGGTTCCTGGGAATCCGCATCAAGCAAATCCTTAGCCTTTTGAACTCATACTCTGCGCTACTTTACCCATCGGGTCTGCACCGATGGTTCCATTGAGGCCATCAATATATTTTGACGATGATACGAGGGCGAGATTTTTGTTTACGTATTGCAAACGTTCATCAAGACCAAGTTGTTTACTCTCATCGATGTGACTTTGCCGGGACATAAACGTTTTGAGATATGCCGCATGGCGAGTCCACAAAGCGATATCGCGCTCTTGTTTAACCTGCAAGCGACGACGATACCAATCAGACGCTAAGAGACTGTCACGAGTAAAGAGCGCACGCACGCTAGGGTCGGTGATGCCTTTGCCATTCCAGTGACCATGAACCATGCAATGCAGCACGGCGGCTAATGGAGGACAGGCTTCTTCGATGCTGCCATCATCAAAATAAGCCTGTGCAGCGGCGCGTTGAGACTCAACAATGTACTCAATCCCTGCGGCAAAGTCGTCTTTATTCTGCAACTCTGGCTTCAGGATATCATCGCTAAATACCGCTTCTGGTGTATCAAATATTTTACCAAAGAAGGTATGCACATATTTACTCGTAATGCGATAACCCAAGCGACTAGCTAAAATTTTGCGCCCTTGATGTTCATAATCTGCTAGTGGTTCAAGATGTCCTTCACGAATCATCATAGCGGGATCACGATCAGCGACCGGTAAACGGCACCACATTTCGGGAATAAGTAAGCTAACATCGTGATCAATTTGAACATTGGGTCCGATATGACCGGTAGCAGACGAAAAGCCATTAAATCCACAAAGAATAAATGAGACTAATGCATTATTGAGATCCGCCGTCGCACGGACCGCATTAAATGGTCCTTTAGTGAGAGCGCCTTCGCTTCCAGCACCTGTGGTTGATGGTGATTTGCCAGACAGACTGGCGACAAAATCCATGAATAATTCTGGAAGCTCTTGATAATGGATAGGGTTATAGACCGCGAGCTGACGAATACCGGCCTGATGATCGGGTGGATTGTTTCGACGACCAGGCAATACCGCATTGACGGGATGAAGCACGGCTTCGTCGGCTTTTAGGCGACGGAATAAACGCGTACTGACACCTGCCAAATAACGCGCACGGTGGGCCACCAAATCTGGGCGGACCTGTAAATATCGCGGGTTTTTTGTCGGCTTGCCATCAACAATACGAGGGTGAGCTGAAGATACCAACCAACTGCCATCAGCAGCCGCTTTAACAATGCGATCATGCATGGGGGCGGTGAATTTTTCCAAGCCAATAACATCATCGACCAAGCCTTTAACCATGCTGTGGTCTAACGGTTCAAAATTCGAACAGAATAATCCATCTCGCGCCATATCGGCTTCCGTTTGTTTATCATACCCACGATGAATTGCCTCATCAGGACGCTGGAACAAACGATATTCACAATTTTTAACTAATTTCACACTGGATTGCTTATGATCACCAAGGCTTGGTAATAATGAAGTTGGCACCACGACCGATGCCGAAATATCATCTTCCATCTGCACCTTTTCCGCGGCAATGAAATCTTGTCGCAATTTAAAGGTCCGCCACGATCCCTGCTGCGTCAGACCAACGCGCAGATAACTTGCGACGATACGACGATCACCATATTTTATTTCATGGCCTGGACGTCCATTTACCACATCTACATTAAATTGATTACGCCAGTCATTACCCCAACTTGCTTGATAAAAACGTTTTATGATAAACGTCAATGCGCGAATATGTGGAGGTATGGTTTCTAGCCAAGCATTATAGGCATCAGTAAATTCCCCAGGCGAAGGCGTCAACATTTTGATCACTGAACCCAATGATCGTTTCTCTGATAATATCGGACGCGATGGGCGTGCGGCATAATCGTGGCGCAAATGTTGCAGCATGCGATCGCTATAGTCGCGACGACATAATTCGGCAACCGCATCCATATCTTTATCAAAATCTTTGACGAATAACGGCCCATAAATTACCGCATCGGTAATCGATTTACTAATCTCTGATTTGCCACCACCTGAAACCGTACACGGCTTATGGCAGAAAGTACCTTCTGCGACCGTACCAACTAATCGCCAAGATGGCGCACCTGGGTGTTTTTCTAAATGTACACGATAACCACTGGGATGGATATAGGTCGCCCCCGCGCGCAAGGGGATTGATTGGGCTTTGCCGTTATGTTTCCACGTCACCGATTGCAGCGGTAAATTAATACGCACATCTTCCGGCACATAAAAAATATCGCCGTATGTTTTATCAACTGCGTATCCTTGCGGCTTAAGTTCCAATCGTTCGGCATTGCGTTCGCATACCTCCGCAAACGTTTGACCACGGGCACCAATCATGCTTTCGTCACCGCGGAATTCATCACCTAAATTGTACGAAGCAAAAGCTAATGCTCCGCCGGCATGCTCCTCTTCAGCCAATCCAAATAAATTCGCTGAAAAACCGATTTGCGTTTTCACCTCTTTTTTGCAGTAACCGTAATAATTATCGGCGATTATCGTGACCATGACGCCTTCAGCGTTACGGCAGGTAATTTTAAAGGCAGAACCGTCATTATAACGTTCGTCGGCCTGTTTCCAACACATGCCATCACGACGTTGGCGCGCACTTGCCTGATCAAAATGCGGCAGCCCTAGATCCTTCTTTTTTAATTCAATTAAATGAGGCGCTAAAATAACACAGCCCGTGTGACCAGTCCAATGATGCACGTCCAATCCCGCATCATTTTGACTCAAGCACGGATCACCCGCGTTACCAAAAATTGATTCGACAAAATCCAAATTTGAAACAAGACAACCAGGAGCAAAGAAACGTATTTCCATGGTCTTTTCCGCCCATGTTCCTGGCACTTCAGGGCACACTAATGGACGTAGTAATAATGATGTCATGACTTCAACATCTTGCCCAGTACCTGCGGCAAACGGCAAACGCAATAATGACGCTGGTGGATTAAGGGCATGAAACAGCAAATTTCCATAAACTACTAACGGCACCTCACGCTTATCATCTGGCACGGGCAAACCACCCGCCGCAACATGGAACACACCTTTGGTGGTTCGGCGATCATTCTTTGGATTATGCACGACTCCTTGCGACGTGCGATACGAAGTTAGAATATCTGATTTATGCATATCCCCATCGACTGGGACTGATAATTCACGCGCCAACCCGTGGCGATCCAAGACAAAGGTTTGCGCTGGCAAGCGTGCCGGCCCGATCAATTTTAATCCCGCTAACTGTCGATCCAAGAAATCCTGAATGCGTTGGTCAACCGGACAGAGATGGCCCGATAATAAACGCGATTGCTCACGATGATTGGCCAATAAATCATGCGCCACAGTCAAAAATTCACGATTCGAATCATCCGTCTGCAAAGGAAAGCCCATCGCCGCTAAGCGCAAATTAATATAGCGAATGAGCTGACGACGATTGCCAACCAGCGCATGGCCATTGGCGTCGAGTCCGAGCGAGCGTTGCATATCCATAGGCGTTCCTTTGGTGAGCGGACCACTACATAAGCCAAACCACCGCTGTGAAGAGGCTAAGCGTATTGCACTCAGCCACATAACGCCATTGCGTTATCGACGCGACCTGTGTATCTGTTGGTTTGACCACAAATTCAGTTGAATACATCAAATAAATAAGGCCTGAACCGAGAATTTGTGATCAACACATTAAGTTCAGAAGAATCCTTTACCACGAACGGC
>SYDV01000201.1 GCA_005801395.1 Planctomycetia bacterium
TCACGTACATCACTATTGTAATGCGATGTTGTGCGGCAGAAAGCGTTCGTAAGGCGGTTGCTAAATACGTTGTTGAGCCTGGAGTTCCATCACTAACGAGTAAACGCGGAGGCAATGCCCGAACCGGAGCAACAATACCAAGAATCAATATAATTAATGTAAGTCCTAAAATAATAACGAGACGACGTTGCCACGGCAACCACGGCATCATCGATGGTTGCAATGGCAATTCAGGCATATCGCGTACCCGTTATTCGACAGCGAACACAGCCGCCGTAGCCTGCGCTACATCTTCATACATCGGTAATAATTTAGTCAGACGAGTCATACGTAGGACGGCCGCAACGGACGGCGCTGGTCGCGCTAACACCATACGGCCATTGGCTAAATTCACACGGCGCACCACACCAATAAGATTCGCAATAGCGTTAGAGCTCAGCATGGTAATTGCCGCTACATCTAACACCCAACGACCGCCTGGCTCAACCGCCACCATCGCATCTAGGTCGATCATCGCACGATCAAATAACACATCCTGGCTGGCATCAGTTTTCCAAGTTAGCACATGGACAGCAGTTTGAGATGCATCTGACGTTTTTATCCACATGGGTGCGGAGCATGAGCAGAATGTTGGCGAAGGTCAAGAAGCCGATTATATTTCGTTCACGCTGAATGCTCATCCATACTAGCGGCAACCGCCGCATCTAATACGGACTCGGCGCTCAACGCACCCATGTTAACTTTCGAAACATCTTTGCGTTCCCAGGCGGCACCCGGAGCCTGCAAGGTACGATAACCGCGACCTCGAGGACCATTTCTGGCCGCTGGCACTGGACCAAATAATCCGACTGCTGGGCGACCAAGCGCCGTACATAAATGCAACGGTCCTGTATCACCGCTGACCAGTACACGCGCAAATGATAATATTCCGGCTAATTGCGGAATCGTCGTTGGTGGCGCCATAATCCCGTATTGAGCTTCCTTCACGATAGTTTCAGCCATGGTGCGTTCTGCTGGTGATCCCCACACTAATATCAAGGGTAATTTTCGTTTTTGGCATAATTGCGCGAATGCAATTTGACACGTCTGCGGCCAAACTTTGGTTGGCCAACCGGCCCCAACATTCAGCATCACCGCGCCTTGTCTTGGTTCGGTTGCGATGTGCTGAGATATCAACCACGAGCGAGCAAAGACGCGCTCTGCATCCCAAGTCGGCAACGGAAAATGCCAACCACCACGCGCGCCGATTCCAAGCAGTGGCAACCCAAGTGCACGTTGTTGGTCAATCACATGAACGGCTTGTGGCCTGACCCGCGTTCGTGAAACCAACCAACTGACTTCACGTGAACGCGGCGGTGCATGTCCAATTCTGTTTTTACTACCACTCCAACCGGCAATGATGGCACTCTTGCCCAATCCCTGGGCATCAATAACCACATCATAGTCACCTGAACGAACATCACGCAATAAGCGGCGGAGTAATAACCAACGTTGAGCAAAACCTTTGGTCGCATCACGTAAAGCTTTGCGCGGCAATTCATGCACACGATCAATTACTGGATTATGTCGCAGTACACACGCCCAACGATCTTCACAAACCCATCCGATTTGATGACCAGCACGATGCAAATCTGCCGCTAACGGCAGCGTGTGAATGATGTCTCCAAATGCGCCTAAACGCACGATCAGAACGCGCATGGTTCGCACCGTAGGAGCATAATCCGGAACTCAAACAGCATCGTACTCGGCGTTGTCGCCGTACGGAGACACAATCGTTTAAGTAATTCTGTAATGAATGATGTACCATGTGCACACTTGCGACATTTGCCCCAACTGTGTAGAAACCCCAATCTTTCACGTAAAGACGTGTCCAATCGCCTTCATCACCATAATCGACCAAACAGTGAGCCCATGAGCAAGGACGAACACCTCAGCCTCGGCAAAGTTGCCAAACGCTGCAACGTGAGCCGCACAACGGTTTACCGCTGGATCGTACATGGCCATTTAAAAGCCTACGCTTTGCCCAGTGGACACTTTAGAGTTCGTCCTGAAGACCTCGAACTTTTTTGTCAGTCATTTGGCATTCCAGATGTCGGTAAAAAAACCGCGGTCCGCGCCAGCGCTAATACGGCAGGCAAGTTACAGGTGCTTATTGCCGACGACCATCCGGATGTCGTCTTATTATTACGCAAAGTTGTCGAACGTTATTTGCCTGAAGCGATTATTAATGAAGCCGTCAATGGCGTGGATACTTGTATCGCTGTTGGCACCATCAAACCTCACATCATGCTACTCGATATCATGATGCCTGGAATGGATGGTTTTGCGGTTTTACAGGAATTATTACGTCGACCAGAACTCAACGGCAGTCAAGTCGTGGTGGTGTCGGCCTACGAACCATTCGATCGCGTCGAAGAACTCGCCCGCCTCAACCCGCAAATCGCAGCCTGCATACGCAAGCCGGTAAGCGTTGATTCGCTCGGAAAATCGCTGCAGGAGTTAGCCCGCTCTTTCACCGTGGGCTAAACACACGATGCTTGATAGTCTGCAAGGCCTGCAACCACATTTCGCCGAGGTTCAGCGTCACATGCAGCTTGCGTTGGCCACTGATGAGCCACGCGTTGCGCAATTAATCGCCGATTTAGGCTCTTTTCACGGCAAAATGCTGCGCCCAGCATTAGTTCTGATGGTTGCCGAAGCTGTTGGCAATATTTCGACCATTCATCATCGCTTGGGCGCCGCATTAGAACTCATCCACACAGCGACACTCATTCATGATGATTTAATTGATGACGCCAATACGCGTCGTGGTCAACCAACAGCCCATGTGCGCTTTGATAATACCACTGCGGTTTTACTCGGCGATTATTTTTATACCCACGCCTTCAATTTAATCGCCGATCTCAATAATGCCTCGGTGATGAAAAAACTAACCACGACGACCAACATCATCTGCCAAGGTGAATTACACCAGCAATGCGTTGCGCGTGATGTGGCACTAACCGAAGCCGAATATAATCGCATCATTTTTGCAAAAACTGCGGTCCTGACCGAACTTGCGGGCGAATTGGGCGCTGTTGAAGGCAGCCTAGATCAACAACGTGCCGCCGCTGCCTATGGCCGCGCAGCAGGAATGGCATTCCAGGTCGCCGATGATTGTTTGGATTTCAGTGGGGATCCGCAAAAAGTTGGCAAAACCTTATCAACCGACATTGAGCGCGGTCGCTTAACGTTACCCATTATTCGCCTGCTGGAAAACGCCGGTGATAATCGCCAAGCATTAGAAAAGCGTCTGTTATCCGTCTCTACTCCAGAAGAAGTTGCCGCCGTTCGCAACCTGATCATTGATAGCGGAGGCGTGAGCGCAGCATTGGGCACCGCACGCGAATACGTCAAAGATGCTCAACGTCAGCTCGGCGTCTTTGGCCAAAGTCCTCAACGCCAGCGGTTATGGGATTTAGCGGAATTTATTGTCGCTCGCGATTTTTAATCGTAAAAATCATTTACATTCGTATTCAAAACCTATTGCCTGTTTCGAATAAGTACTCTATTCAATTTATCCGACGTCATTATCCCTGCCCCGACTATCTGTCATCTATGCGCTGCCTTTTGATTTATTAAGGCGTGTTAGGCTCATGTTGTTTATCTAACCCATGCACCGTCTTTTCCCAATAATGCGGACGCCACAATAGCTGCCACAAACCCTTCCA
>SYDV01000202.1 GCA_005801395.1 Planctomycetia bacterium
CCAATAAGGGATGCTCTTGAAAGTATTTAATTCCCATGACACATTTCTTACTTCTTTTGTTGTACGTCGATTTTTGGGCGTCCATTGGTTATGCCAAAAGCAGCGAAGAATTGGGAATAGAGCTGCAGGGAAGCGACCGCTATAAACCAAACCGCGGCTATCAGGATTGCCATTCATTAATTGATTATATTTCGCTTCTGCCCAAGTTGGGGCATTTGCGGCAGAAAAAGTAGCTCGGTCGGCATTTGTATAAAACCAACCGAATTGAGAGGGTTGTAGCCGATGTCCGCTTGCTTCGAACAGGTAACTTGACCCAGAGATTTTTCCCCCAGGTACTGGACCGGAATCATACAAATAACTGAGATTTTCACCTGTGAAGACGGATGGTGAACGACCCATAGCGCGATCTTGTCCATTTTGATTATCGCGTGGGCAAATAAATATTTTTGCTAATCCCTGCAGGGGCCCATCGCTATGGATGAGATCGTTGGTGCTAAACATCGTGGTGCTTGACAGTGCGGTACCATGATCTCCAAGCATATGACTTGGAAAAACATCGTTATTTTGGGATTTATATATTTCCATCGCGCCAGCGATTTGGACTAAATTATTGTCGCATTTCACATCATTAGCCATACGACGAACCAGTCCAACAACAGGTAATAATAATCCGGCGAGGACGGCGATAATGCCGACGACGACGAGCAATTCGATTAAGGTGAATCCGCGCTGAACGGCAAACGAGCGAGTCATGGGCGGCAGCATAGGTTGAGGCTGCGAACCGGAAGCGGGGAAGTGCTCATGTGCATCACCGAAGGTTGCGATGGAAGAATACCACTAACCGCTTGAAGCTGCGGCGTTGATCGTGAGGGTCAGGCATCATGTCAGTATCCGTCTCCTTATCACATGGCTTGCAAGAATGGGCGGTTGCTTGCCGCGCGTTAGAGGCGGGACAGATCACCTTGTTGGTGCGTAAGGGGGGGATTCATGAACGTGGGGGTGGGCTATTTGAATTATCGCACCAACAATTCGCGCTCATGCCGACGTACTTGCATCAACAAGCCGAGCGCCTGCATCCGAGTTTTTCCGGCGCATACTTTTCCGAAGTTGCCACCGATCCCCAGCCCGCATCGATTGTCATTCGCACCTGGGCTTCAGCGGTGCACATTTGGCAAGTCAGTAACTTGCAGCGCGTGCAATCGTTGGGGACGGAATTGCTGTGGAGCGCTGACGAATTAGCGACGCGGTTTACTTACCGCGATCAACCGTGGCTCTATGTGGTTGCTTTACGGGTGTATCGTCTGTCGTCGCCCCACATCATTGCTGATCATCCGAGCTATGCGGGATGTCGCAGCTGGATTCCCTTGCAGTCGCCAATTACAACAGCTCAGTCGCAACCAGTGATTGATAATGAAACGCATGCCGCGCGTTTAGCCGCTATTGGCAAACAACTTCATTAATCAACGTCTGGTCGGTCATTTTTAAGTAACTTCGCTCCTCAAACACCACTAAAACATTATGTCCACCACCGCTACGTTACTGGTTTCTTGCCGCGATCGCACTGGCTTGGTTGCTTCGCTTTCGCAATTTGTATTTGCTCATGGTGGAAATATTATTGATGCGGATCAGCACGCGGAAACGACGGATGATGGCGGTTATTTCTTTATGCGTTTGGTGTGGGATATTGCTCGCTTCGATTTAGATCGCGCAGGTATAAGGGCGGCACTGGAGGAATTTGCGGCGAAATTTGAATTAACGTGGTCGTTAACCTTCAGCGATAAACGACCTAAAGTAGTGGTGTTTGCTTCAAAGACTCCGCATTGTCTTTATGATTTATTACTACGTCAGCAGTTGAAAGAACTACATGGTGATATTGTCGCCGTCGTTTCAAATCATCAGGATTTGTCGAGCGTGGCTGGTCATTTTGGTGTGCCGTTTCATTATGTGCCGATTGACCATATGGATAAAGGTGGCGCGGAAGCTGTGCAGGAACGGTTGTTGGTTGATCTTGGCGCTGATCTCGTGGTGCTGGCGCGTTACATGCAAATACTTTCGCCTGGATTTGTGGCGCGGTGGTTGGGGCGCATCATTAATATTCATCATTCATTCTTGCCGGCATTTGTCGGAGCGAAGCCTTATCATCAGGCCATGGAGCGCGGGGTGAAAATTATTGGTGCCACCGCACATTATGTGACGAGCGAATTAGATCAGGGACCGATTATTGCGCAGGATGTAACCCGCGTCAGTCATCGTGATGAAGTAGATGATTTAGTACGTAAGGGTCGTGACTTAGAACGTCAGGTATTGAGTCGTGCGGTTACTGCGCATTTAGATCGTCGCGTATTAATTTCAGGTAAGCGCACCATCGTATTTGAAGATTAAATAATTGAAGTGAATTTGTGGCAAAAAAAAGCCTGCCCATAATAAAATGGACAGGCGCTTGGAACAATCGGTAAAACCGATTTGTTTAGTTTACTTCTTGAACTTTTCTTTGGCTTCTTTCGAGAAGCGGAAAACCAGTTTCGAGCTCTTTGGCTTGGCCGAAACTTTCATTTCCTTGCCGAAGCTCATGATCGTGCGAGCTGGCTTGGCTGGAATTTGGCGCAGCACTAATTTGCCGAGACCAGGCAGAGCAGCGCCGACTGGGGCGTAGCTGAACATCGCGCTGACTAACGATTCAACAACAGCAGCTACCTGCTTTTTGCTGATTTCGTCGCCGCACTTGGACGATGCTTCTGCAGCGACGTGAGCAATGAGCTTACCTTTGGTGTAGCCCTTGTCTTTCGCTTTAGGTAGAATTGCGGAGGGTTTTTTAGCGGCCTTGGCCATGAGATATCACTCCCTTAATTGGGTGGTTGTTGGAAGACCTGTGTTTTCTAGCGGTAAAATTACGGTGTCTATAGGGGAGTTGCAAAAGAGGCTCACCAAAGAGCGGAAAAAACCGGCATGGCATGCAACGCGACTATTTGCATCACGCTGGTTACCGGACTTCCAGACTCGGATGTGGACAGCGCGCTTTTTGTAGCACATAACTAATCGCTAGGTGGGATTAACTTTAACGCGAGGAGACGACCGATGCCGTGGATTGATAATCTATTTAAAATGATGGTGGAAAAAAAAGCTTCTGACTTGCACCTGACCAGTGAGCATCAGCCGATGATTCGCGAATCAGGTGACATGGTGCCGCTCGAAGGGGTTCCGAAATTAACCAGAGAACAAGTCACGCAAATCTTGATGGAAATAGCACCTGAGCGTGGTCGCAAACAGTTTGAAGAGACTTGGGATGCGGACTTTGCCTATGCTTTGGAGGGAACAGGTCGCTTTCGCTGCAACTATTTTATGGATCGCTATGGTCCCGGCGCGGTATTTCGGCTTATTCCGCATAAGATTCTGACGGCAGAGCAATTAGGTCTACCGCCAGCGGTAATGCGTTTATGTGATTTTAAGAAGGGGCTGGTGCTCGTTACCGGCCCAACGGGTTCCGGTAAATCGACCACGCTCGCGGCAATGATTGATTTCATTAATACCAATCGCAAAGAGCATATCATCACGATTGAAGATCCGGTCGAATTTGTTCATCCGGCGAAACAGTGTTTAGTAAATCAACGTGAAGTGCATCAGCATACGAAGGCCTTTTCGGCAGCGTTGCGTGCAGCGTTACGTGAAGATCCTGATATCGTTCTGGTTGGTGAAATGCGTGACTTGGAAACGACACGTATAGCGATCGAAACCGCAGAAACGGGCCATTTGGTGTTCGGTACTCTGCATACATCGACGGCGTCGTCGACCGTGGACCGCATTATCAATCAATTTCCTGCTGAAGAGCAGGAGCAGATTCGCTTAATGTTAGCCGGTTCATTACGTGGGGTTGTTGCGCAAAACCTGCTGAAGAAAAAAGGTGGTGGGCGCGTAGCCGCACTTGAAATTTTGTTTGTGACCCCTGGGATCGCGGCCACTATTCGTGAAGGAAAAACGTATCAAATTCCATCACAAATGCAGACTGGTGCAAAGTATGGCATGCAATTACTCAATGATGCCTTGTTTAGATTAGTGAAATCAGACACGGTTGAGGCGATGGAAGCCTATGATCGGGCAATTGATAAAGAAGATATGGTGAAAAAGCTCAAAGAATTAGGCCATGATGTTGAAGCAACTATGGCACAAGCGGCTGCTAGTAAGGAAGCTGCGAAAGAGGCTGCGAAAAAAGCGGCGACGAATCCCGCAGCTGCACCAGCAGCGGCGCCTGCAGCTAACCCGGCTGCGAATCCTGCGACGAACGCTGGCAGTAAACCAGCTGCGCCCGCACCTGGGCAACCAAGTGGTTGGCGGCGTCCGGGAACCTAAATAAATCGATGGGCGTTAAGAAAAAGGGCGCCGCTGGGCAGGTGATTTAGCGTCACCACCTAGTGGTCCCTGTTTCGTATTAAATTTTTGTTTTGCTTGGCCAACATTGAGGGCCTTAAACAATTCATCGACTATTTTGGGACTTAACTGATAAGTATCGA
>SYDV01000203.1 GCA_005801395.1 Planctomycetia bacterium
AATCGTTGGCTCGCGTTTTGTCGGTCAAAGTCAGTCTGCTAAAATAAAGGCAGCCAGCACGCAACTGCAAAATTTTAATTTAGCTTTAAATCGTTTTGAAATCGATATGGGACGATTCCCCAGTGCTAGTGAAGGTTTACGCGCCTTAGTTGAACGCCCCAGCGGCGACAAATCCAAAGCCTGGCAAGGCCCGTATCTTGATGGCAGTTCAGTGCCGAAAGATCAGTGGGAAAGTGCGTGGAATTACCGCTACCCAGGTCAACAACGCCAAGAGGGCTTTGATTTATGGTCGAACGGCCCCGATACACGCGAAGGCGGCGGTGACGACATCACTAATTGGGCTGAAAAGTGACTGTCCAAACGACCACTACCGTGCTTCCTCGCACGCGCAGCCCCATGCTCGCGCGTCGGTGGTCGTTTGTGCCTCACTACTCTCTTACCAAGCCTGACGCCAAGCAGGGATTTACGTTATTCGAATTACTGTTGGTTTTAGTCATTATTGGCATTGGTTCTGCTTTAGTCGCCACCCGCATGGGTGGCTTACGCGACACCGCTGCGGTTGATTTAGCCGCCAAACGTTTGCGCGATCAAGCGCGAGAAAGCCAACAATTAGCGACGACCTCAACCCAAATCGTACGTTTGCGCGTTGATTTAGTGGAATTGACCACGCTCGTAGAGCCACTGAATTCAATAACGGGCTTATCAACCACCCAACAAACCCCTGTGACTTCACTTAAAGTTGGCGCCGATCAGGTGTCGCTCATCTTTGAACAGGCCGATGGCGCCAAGAGCCTAGTCAATACTAGTAATTATATCGATGTCTTGTTTTACCCAGATCGCCGCTGTGATTTACCTGGCTTATTTACCGTCGCTTCGAAAAATCGCTTTGCCATGGTACGCATTTATGGAGGCGCCCAATTGCCAACCGTCAGCGCCAGTTTCCCCTTGGAAGATCGCTTACGCATAAGCAGTGAGGCGACATTCCAATGACCCATGCCCAGTGCAATTTTAAGCAACCTCACCACGGCTTCACATTAATCGAAGTCCTTATTTCCATCATGGTCTTGGCGTTAGTTTTACCCGTCGCTTTAGCAGGCATCAGCGCATCGCTACGCGGCGTCAGTCAAGTACGTAATCAAGACGTAGCTTTACGCGTAGCGCAAAGTCGTTTAGCGCTGATGGTCGCTGAAAGCTCATGGAGCGGCAGCGGAAAAAGCGGAAATTGCGATGCCGTTACTGACGGAGAAGACGCCGTCGATTTTCGTTGGGAAGTCGTCATTACCCCGTGGCGCGATCCGTATTTATCAACCTTGCGCATGAGCGTGCTGTGGGGCAATCCACTCGATCCACAACGAGTCACCCTAGAAACGATCGTCACGCCAATGACTGAGAGCACGTTATGATGACGGCTCGCCACGGATTTTCTTTACTTGAAGTTATTTTATCCCTGTTGGTAATGGCGTTAGTGATGGCCGCCGTATCACCAGCTTTAGTCGGCGCATTACGCGCAGAACGCCAGGCACACGCGGTGCTTGAACCGCTCGCGAAACAACACGTGGCATTCACCATGTTTACTGATGATGTACAAGCCGCACCACAAATTGCCGAAGTGGGCAGCGCACAATTATCATTGGAAAGCACAAATTTAAATAGTCGTGAGGGTAGTACACTCATCATTTTTCGTGACGCCGCGCCCGTTATTGCTCCGCATATTGCTAAACGTGCAGCAGATGCCGGACAACATCTTATTACTTGGAGTGTGCGAGAAAATATCACCACCGGTGCCTTAGAATGGGTACGACAAAGCGATGCAAATGTACTGTCCACCAATCTGATACCAACCACCTACGACGAAGTTATGCTAGATAATTTAGCTCAAATTCGCATAGAAGCGCGCGACGGCGGTAGTTGGTATGCGTCATTTGATAGTTATCTGAATAGTTATTTTCCTCGCGCCTTACGCATCACTTATGCCTATCGCTTAGCTGATGGCACGCCTGGGCCCAGCCATATTATCGTTATTGATTTACCGCAATCGGCATTGATTCCCGTTGCGGTGGAACCAGTTATATGACTTTTCCTTATACCATTTCGCCAGCGCGCGCCGGCACTGTGTATTTAATTACCTTGCTGGTGGTATTAGTGGTTGCCGTTATCGCCGTGGTTATGGCTGATGGCGCTCAACATCGGTTGCGTGTTCAAGATACCGCCATCGCCGAACAACAATGTCGCCAAGCCGCCATCGGCGTTATGCGCGCTGCCGTCAATGATTTGGCCAGTTCGCAAGCCGCTGGTGTTTTACCTGGTTTGGTCAGCGTCACGTCAATCGGCGAAACTGTTGGAAACTGCGCGGTAGTGATGTTAGGCCGCGATCCCTATGGTCAAAAAATGGTCTATGATCTTGTTCGTGAAGCAGGAAAAATTGATGCCTCGAATGCTCCGTTCCCTGTCCTAATGGCCATTCCCGGCATGACCGACGAGGTTGCAGCTGCCATTATTGATTGGCGCGATGAAGACGAAGAAGTCTATAATGATATTGGGGCTGAAGCACCGGATGCCGCTTATCAAGGTGCGCCCGTGCCATATGCACCACGCAATGGTCCATTCCAAACCGTGGATGAATTGCGTTTAATACGTGGGGTAACGGATCATTTATTTTTCGGTGAAGACGCCAACCATAATGGGCGACTGGATCCCAGCGAGGATCGCGATGGAAATGGACAACTTACCTTGGGCCTGCGCGATTTAATGAGCGTGGATAACCGCGAACCTGCCACGAATATCGATGGCGAAGAGCGTATCGAGATTGTCAGCGATCCACGCAGAATGCGACAACCGCAGGCTCGTTTGATTGGATTATTTGGTGAAGAACGAGGCAATATATTGACCGAGCAAATGCGCAATGGTGCGCCATTTGCAAATCGTTTAGATTTTGTCAACGCACTGACGCTGAGCGATGATGAAATATTAGTGGTCTGGAATAATTTTAAAGGCGCGGAGGGTCGACTGGGATTAATTGATGCCTGGTCTGTTCCTGAAACTATTTTACGCAACTTAGTCAGTGCAGAAATTGCCAATGCTATTTTGGCTGCTCGACCAGCCACTTTTACGCCAAATCCCGCCTGGCTGGTGCGCGCACTGAATCGTGCACAAACTCGTGAAGCAGGTGCATACCTCACGAGTGGTTCTTATCAATTTCGCGCCGATATTATTGCTGTCGAAAACAGTGGGGCGGGTTGGCATCGTTTAGAAGCCCGCATTGATTGTTCAAATGGCACTCCTTACCTGTCTCAATTACGCTCAACGAATGCTGCCGGGTGGCCGTTCCCGTGGATTTCACCACAACAATTGCGCCAACAAGCTTCTGAAAACGACCTGCTGACCTTACTGACGACCGAACGAAACTGAATTATGCGCACGACCCGATTTTTACGTCCCGATCTGGCAACCGCATTATTGTGGGACGGTTCCGCATTACGCGGCACGACCACCAGTAAAGCCGTCGCTGTTGCGGTACCGGCACGCTACGTGTCGTTTCGCATGGAAATATTACCACCTGCGGCTGAGCCGGCTTTAAAAGCAGCTGCACGACTGCGGGCTGATCGCGCCTTTTCACCCTTAGGACCAGTCGCTATTGATGCATTATTGCCACCCGCACGCGATGGCCGTTGCCAAGTGCTGTTGATGGCCCTGCCAAAAACCACCCTCGAAGCCATTCGTAAAGCCGCTGCTGCCCAAGGTCACACGGTTGATTCAATCCACGTCGCCGAATTAGCGGTACCAACTCCGGAAGGCGGACTGGTACTGATTAATGAAAATGCCTGTCTTATTTCACTCGATCGTGGACAAGTCACTGGGATCGCTGCCTTAGGACCAACCCAAGCACCTGGATTCGCGGCGAGTCTCATTCGTGAACGTATGCGTTTAGGCATGAGTGAAAAATCAGCCGGAGGACCCGCGCCTGGGATGGCGATAGATTTTTTGCGCCCGAGCGTCGCCGCTGCCCAAGCATTATTAACTCGGCCAGTTGTGCGGCTCTCCATCTTAGCCGCTGGCGTTATTATTGTCATAGCCGCAGCCATTGCCCTCAGCGTCCATGATGCCGTTAGTGAACGTGATGCCGCCTTAGCCGAAGCAGAACGTTTACGTCCATTAGCAGAAGCACTCACCACTCGTCG
>SYDV01000015.1 GCA_005801395.1 Planctomycetia bacterium
ATAGGGAAAATAACCGGCAGCATCATTACTAGGACTATCGATTGGCCAATGATAAACCTTCTGCATGTCCGGATCTGTATTGTTAGGACCAGATTCCCATGGAACGCAAAAAACTTCATTGTCATTATTTCCACCAGGAACTTTTTTAATCTGCCACATATCCGCCCATGGCCAAGAATAATAATTATAAAAGGAAGCTGGGTCTGAAGGAGAGCCAGGAGCTCCAGCAGGATTTTTATTGTAATTGCGTGTTGGCAAAAATCGATCTGCCATGTGCCCCATGGTCAGAGGAGGAGATGGCCAAGGCGTATGATAAGGCCAATTTTTCCCAGGGAAAATGTGGAGACAATTTTGCTGTGCTGAACCAACAACTGCGATAACGAGTTTCTGGGCTTCGTTTGGCGGAGCCGGAGCCATACCTTGTTCGACCAAGTTGGTCGTGGCTTGTGGCTGACTATAATAAACATAACCACCTTGAGCGATAATATTTTGGATTTCATCACCGTCAGAATCCAATCGGCGAGCAATATCAATCGGCACCGGCATTAAACCAAAGCGATGGCTAGACAGACGGGCTTCTATGTCCCATGCCTGTGAGCGATGCGTCGACGGAACGTCCCACATCATTAAACCTTCAGTATCAATGGCTGGGTTAGCGCTGTTGGTTGCTGTAAACGATTCAATCATCTCCTCCGCCTTCGTGGCGGCAATTAATTGATACCGAGCCATCTGTTGGGCCTTAAGACCAGCCGGGAACAGCATCAACACACTGACCACACCAAAAGCTACAAGTGCTAGTGACAACGAGACTTCAAATAGGGTGAAGGCGTGTCGGTGATAGGTTTTAGAAAAAGGATGTACAGTAGATCGCATATAAAACATGCTCCGCTAAGCGTTGCTATATAACAACTTATGGACGAGAGAGAGAGAGAAGACCGGACATTATTATGCCAAACCTTGTGTAGGGATGAACGCTGCATGGCCAATAAATGACGCGGCAGGCAGTTTGTTGGAAGGGGTTAGTCTACCACGTCCAAGGCTGACAAGCTGGGACTAAACGGAAAAGGTTATGGGTCGTATTTTAAACATTACCGGACCACTGGTCCTACAAACATCTTTTGTTAAGACCATTTTTCAGCACCGCTTAGACTAAAAAAAGAAAGCAGGTTCTATGATTGATGCCGCAAATCGCCCGCCAGAAGACCAACAAACGCCACGCGCTCGTGCCATTGCGACGATACGCTCATGGCTGCAAACCGGGCGCTTCGTAAGTGGACAAGCGTTACCGGCAGAGCGTGAGTTAGCCAAAGAACTAAGTGTCGCTCGGGTCACGGTACGTTCAGCTTTAGCGGAACTCGTGAGCGAAGGATTATTAGACGGCGCGTTTCGCCGTCAGCATCGCGTTGCGGGTCTCGCTTCTGGTGGCTTAATGCGTCGCACGGTTGCGGTGTTGTCAATTGATGGACAGCCATCCGGAACTTCACCACGACCAGGTTACGATTTAGCGATTCAAGTCGATGCTAGCCGACTGTTGGAATCATCTGGTTTACATGTTCTGACGTTGAATCCACAAACGTTGTTGGCTGGCGGGTTAAATCATTTATTGAATCAACGCCCACGTGGCGTGTTGGTGACGTATGACGTTAGTGAATCAAATGTTGGACAAGAATTAATTCGCACCTGTACGGCAGCCGGGATTCCCGTGGTTGCTTATGGGTATTCGCCAGATTTGCGCGAATGTGATGTGGCGACGTGTGATCAAGAAGCAGGTGCATTTGCCCTGGGACAATGGTTAATTAAACGTGGTCGCCGTCGCATTTTGCGCTTGTGGAGTGTCGCCAATGACCCCGTATGGTTACAGCAACGAAATGCGGGTTATGAACGAGCCATGCGCGAAGCGAATCTGCCGATTCTTCCTGCCATATTCCCAAGTCGTTTTGGTAACATACAACAAACTCGTAGTAGTTGGGAACAAGATGTGCGGATGGTCGCGGGTTATTTAGTCGAACATTTAACTGGACCGGAATCCATTGATGCCATCATGGTCAATTCAGATCCGCAGGCGTATGTCGCGGCGGCAGCTTTGCGTTTGTTTGGTAAACGACCAAATCAGGACATCGATATTGTTGGTTATGACAATACTTGGCGCGAAGAACCGTCACGCCAATGGGAATCAGTTGGACCATTAGCCACCGTTGATAAACGCTGCGATCACATTTGTGAACAATTAGCCGCCTTATTACTCGATCGCATTGATGGTCGTTTACCTGCCGCAGCGCAACGACGCATTGTGCATGGTGAGCTGATCGATCTCAGTAAGCCTTCAATTCAAATGGCGGTTGGCCGTTAATCGTGTGCACGTCGGTCGTCCTTATGACGACTGGATAATTGTCGTAACAACCAAATTTCACCGTGCTGCCAGCGGCCATAGGCTAATAACGTGGCGGCGAGTACGGGCGTGATCGCAGCGCCAGTGGCCAACATTTCTGTAATTGCGTCATGATGATCGTTGATGGCCCAACTGCCGTGATGCTCAACCGGATCAATGCGATCACTGATTTCTTTGGCTTTGAGTTTAATGGTAGCGATGTAGATGAGTTCCGGTTGGCGTAAATGACTATCCTCAACTAATCCGATGGCACGAATATCACTCAAGTCGGTGGGCCAAAGATTCACTTCTTCGGCGAGTTCGCGTAATATTTCATCCATCAAAACAGGAGTAGAACCATTGGCGCCTGGTTCCAAGGTGCCGCCGAACGGATGGGCGCAACCAGGATAAAGTGCAACGGATTCGCTGCGTAATCCGCACAGTAATTGTCCATCGGTGGAGCGTAGCAAAACGCTGGTTCCAACCGGATTCGCCATGACGTGTTGACCATACTGGTCCGCCCATTGTGGATGTTTGCCGTTTGTGCCGATAAAATATTTATAGGACGTTGGACTCAGGTGCAGGTGTAGTCCGTCCTTGGTGGTGAAATGCTCTAGTCGACACATTGGGCCATCGAATAAATTCACCCCAGGCCGTGAACCGGCTGACTTCCAAGCACATTCGACTTCATGTGCTAAATGCGCTGGCAGAGTAAACGTGCTGGCGGCCTTGGACGAAAACAGGCAGTCAGCCGGCCAATCGCCCAGTGCCAAGATTCGTGTTTGTACAATGGGTTGGGTGTGCCCGACATCCGTCATTTTGTCACCCTGATCGGACATTACCTGGGTGCAAGTCCATAGGCGCAGTTGGACGTTGATCTAATCGTGTCAAGATGTTCAACATGAACGTTTCTTTAGCTTCAATTCAAGCAGCCGCGCAGCGCATTCGGGGTGCTATTTATCGTAGTCCATGTCCAGAATCTTTTGCTTTGAGCCGTTTATGCGGTGCAACTATTTCATGTAAATTTGAACATTTACAGCGGACCGGCAGTTTTAAGGAACGTGGCGCACGAAATAAACTGATGTTGTTAACCGCTGCGGAGCGTGCGCGTGGTGTGATCGCAGCATCAGCCGGAAATCATGCCTTAGGTTTAGCTTATCATGGCCAAGACCTCGGTATTCCCGTGACCG
>SYDV01000204.1 GCA_005801395.1 Planctomycetia bacterium
ACCAAATTCTTAATTAACGACAGGTCTTTATAGACGCCAGGGTGAGCTAATATCGCTACTCCACCAGCGGTACGAATACAGGCCGCTACATCGGCGACATCTGGGAAGGCTTCGAGTTCGGAATCGCTGGTATGTTCATCGCCTAAATATAAGGAAAACGCATCACCAATGGTGGCAATGCCACCACGTCGCAATAACGATTTAGCTAAATGTAACCGTCCTAACGTATCTGATTGACGTGCCGCAGGATCGCTGGCGAGATCAGCCATGGAAAGCCCGCGTCGGACCTCGTCAGGTAAACGATTAATTAATACCGTTAACCGCCGTATCCGGCAGGCGCGAATGTTGGTGAGTAAGGAGGTTAATACCGCGTTTCCAGGATCGATGCCGAGGCCGACGATGTGAATTTCACGGCCAAGGTGGCCTGCCGTAATTTCAACACCGGGAATGAGTCCAGCTTCACCAGCCAACGCAGACCATCCACGCATGGTGTCGTGATCGGTAACCGCAAAACGATCAACCCCTGCTTTACGAACCGCTGTTAATAATTCACGTGGTGACAAAACGCCGTCACTGTGGTGGGTATGGAGATGCAGATCAATGAGCACGAGTCCATTGTGAGAGCGATCTGCATTCCGCCAGTTGTTGTTGCTGGACTCTCTTCGCTAAATTGCTCAGTGGCGTTTGTTACCTGAAAGGTGTTTTGTACCTAAACGATCGCCGTTTAGCCGTGGGCTAAAAACGATAGCCTAAAGCCACGCTTCCGTCGAAGCCTTCGGTCTCTGCTTTAACCTTGGTGCTCGTGACCACATCATCAAAGGTCACCTTCACGATTGAACCACCGACAATGAGGCCCAATTGGACGCTACTGGTCAGAGTATAATAAAGGCCCAATTCGGCGAGGTACATTTTATAACGTGAATCACGAGCATCCCAAGGGTTGTCGCCCGTGGTGGTGCCAACTCCCTGTCCATAACCAGCAACTAGTTCCATGTGCACTTTTTTCCCCAGATAGAAACCAAGCCCGCCCACGATAGCGCCACCACCTAATTTTAAATCGAGATCAGCATTGTTATCTTTGCGCTTGGCCGTGGTTTCTGACACGCTGCCGCGAAGTCCTAAAACGATGCCCATGTCGGCATCCATCGTCATTACATGTTGATCTTTATTACCAATATCGCCGGCCATCAGAGTGAGACTACCTGATTGCCCTTCGGTTTGGGCAATTCCCGCTTGTGCTCGTAAATCGACAAAGCTGAGTGCCGATTCGGCATACGCTTGTGACAAACAGACCGTGGCAGAGCAGGAGAGCAGGAGCAAAGTGCGCATGGCGGACAGGCTAAGTCGGCATTTACTGGATCAATGGTAGGTTCTGTCAGGTTGCGGTTGTCACCGACTCATCGATTTTTGTGTGAAATAGGCTGATTTTGTTCGCTACCCAGTGGTCTGTCTTGCGTCAGCAATTGTCGCCCTAGCGTGTCCCGCCCATGCGTCGTTTGCGAGAATTATATCAAGATGACAGTCGTGTTGACGCAGCGCTCTTGGCATTGGCCGAGGACCGCAGTTTGGTGTTTGGTTCCTGTCACGGTGGATTGATCCCAGTTTTGTTAGCGGCGATGTGTGTCGAAGCTGAGCGTCGTGGGCAAGCAAAGCCATTAATCGTGGCGAATGATCCCAATGCGGTGGTGGAAGATTTAGAAGAACTTGGCGTTGTCGCAGCTGCGTTACCAGAATTGGAACGATTTGGCGATGAAACGGAAGTTGATCGCAGTGGGCATAATCGTCGGTTAGCCGCATTAGAGGCTTTTAATGCCGGAGCTGTCCTGGTGGCAAATCCGATAGCGGTGGAACAGCCCGTGCCAGACATCGCGGCATTAGCAGGCGCAAGTATTATTTTGCGACAGGGACAAAACTACGATTTACATGTTTTAGTGGATCGTTTAGTCGAGACGGGCTATCGCGTTACACCGGTGGTCGAAGGCCGAGGCGAAATAGCCGTACGCGGCGGGATTATTGATGTGTTTCCGTGGATCGGTCAACATCCTTTACGCATAGAATTTTTTGGTGATCAGGTCGATGCCATTCGACGTTTTGATGTATTTTCGCAAGAGTCCATCGCTAAAGCAGATGAAGCGGTATTAGCCAGCGCTAGCGGCGGTTTAGCGACTCTCGATTTATGGTCGCAATTACCGGCTGGCCCAGTGGTAGTATTGGGTGACTTGGCGTTACGCGGTCGCCTTAAAAAAGATCATCGTCGACAGGAAGTGCGCTTTGCCCGGCAATTGGAAAACGACGCGACCGATGGCGCTTCCGTTGGTGTAGATCGTCTGAAAGGAGATTTACGGCGTGGATTAGGCGAATTACGCCGCATGAGCGAAGAAGCCTCCGGAACAGTCGCACAGCAGATTATCGTGCTGGCACGAAATGATGAATCAGTCAAAGAAATTAAAGCCCATTGTAGTGACGCGGATATTATCGCCGATATTCGTGTTGGTCGTCTGTCATGTGGATTCCGCGATCTCGAACGCGGCGTATTGGTGGTCCATGATTTTGAGTTGGCCGAGCGTGCGCCGACTCGTCGGCGCACGAATAAAATTGCCGGTGGCACGCCGCTATCGTCATTAACCGATTTAAAACGTGGTGACTATGTGGTGCACTTGCGCCACGGTATTGGTTTATTTAAAGGCATGGCCACGCTAGAAAAACGGGGATTTTTAGAGGACTTTCTGCTGCTCGAATTTGCGGAAGAATCCAAACTCTATGTTCCAGTTGAAGCAATTGATTTGGTGCAAAAATATGTTGGTGCCACTGGTCGCTCGCCGGATTTATCAAAAATCGGTGGTGTTGCCTGGGCGAAAAAGCGGGCGCGTGCAGAAAAAGCGATTCAAGATATGTCGGCAGAATTGCTGCGCGCCCAAGCGCAACGCATTGCTATCGGCGGCATTGTGTGTCCTAGCGACACTCCAGAAGTGCGGCAATTTGAAGCGGCCTTTCCTTTTGAAGAAACGGAAGACCAGCTGGCGGCTGTTCGCGAATTAAAAGCAGACATGGAACGGCCGGTTGCCATGGACCGTTTATTGTGCGGCGACGTGGGTTTTGGTAAAACAGAAGT
>SYDV01000205.1 GCA_005801395.1 Planctomycetia bacterium
AAATCGGAGACACCAAAGCCTCCGACCAACGACCAGTCGTGGGAAGAGAAATTTGAGCGGAAGGTATTGGCTGAGTGTGCATGCGGAGAAATTACACAGGCCACTTTTTGGTTCATCGGGGGGTTACCGGGTGTTTACGTTTCTCCGTTCCTCTTGTTCATCTTCTTTCGATTTAGGCATGTTTGACTCAGAATTGGTGTCCGAGGAGTGCGCTACTTAAAAAGGTGATTTTTCGCTATTAATATTTGATCTTCCTAATGAGTATCTCGTACCTATTTTGAAATCGTCCAAGTTCACCCTATTGTGTTTAAATGAAATTTCGCGTGAGGGTATTCGGACAGCTAAGCCAAAATACCCTTAACGACGTGACCGTGCACATCAGTGAGACGATAGTCGCGACCTTGAAAGCGATAGGTGAGCTTTTCGTGGTCCATTCCCAAGAGATGTAAAATAGTTGCCTGTAAGTCATGGATATGGACTTTGTCTTGCGTCACGCTGAAACCGAGTTCGTCGGTTTCGCCGTAACTGAATCCATGTTTCACACCGCCGCCGGCTAAGAACATGGTGTAGGCATCCGGAAAATGATCACGTCCCATAACCGCGCCTTTGCTGGTGCGGCCTTCGCGGAATGGGGTACGGCCAAATTCTCCGCCCCAGATGATTAGCGTATCGTCGAGCATGCCGCGTTGGCGTAGATCTTTAATCAGTGCGGCAATTGGCTTGTCGGTGCGTTTCATTTTGGTTGTCAGGCCATCGCGGATGTCTTCGCTTGGATTGGTGCCGTGGAAATCCCAACCCCAGTCAAAGAGTTGCACAAAGCGCACGCCCTGTTCTAGCAGTCGACGTCCGAGCAGGCAATTGTTTGCGAAACTCGAATCCCCTGGAACCGCACCGTATTCTTCCAGAGTGGCTTTCGATTCACGATTGATATCCATAACTTCGGGAACGCTGGTTTGCATGCGGAAGGCAAGCTCGTATTGCGCAATGCGGGTGGCTGTTTCTGGGTGTCCGAAATCACGACTCTGCTCTTCGTTGAGATCGTGCAGAGCATCAAGGGTTTTACGACGTAGCGTGCGATCCATGCCAGGAGGATCTTTCACGTATAGAATGGGATCGCCCTTCGATCGGCATTGCACGCCCTGATAAACGGAGGGAATAAAACCAGTTCCCCAACAACTCTGACCGCCACTTGGCTGGACGCCGCTGCTGATAAGTACAACAAAACCAGGGAGATTCGCGTTTTCAGAACCTAATCCATAGGTCACCCATGAACCCATCGAAGGGCGTCCCTGACGTGGCGATCCAGTGTAGAGCAATAACTCGGCGGGCGTGTGATTGAATTGGTCGGTGTACATCGATTTAATGACACACATTTCATTCGCCACGGAGTGGAAATTCGGCACCGCGTCTGACATCCAAATGCCGCCTGGCCCGTGTTGGGTAAAGGTTCGCGGCGTGCCCATGAGTTTTGGTATGCCGCTGGTAAAAGCGAAAGTTTTACCTTTCACATACTGATCGGGCGCATCTTCTCCCGAGTGCTTTATCAGTTCTGGTTTGTAGTCAAAAATATCAAGGTGTGGCGGACCGCCGGACATATGGAGATAAATGACGCGCTTCACTTTCGCTGGAAAATGCGGTTGTTGCACGGCGAACGGATTTGCGTCACGGTCTGCGCCGGTGGCTTTTCGGGCACATAGCGCATCCAGTGCGATGGCTCCAAGGCTGAATTGTCCGGCTCGTGCAAGAAAATGGCGGCGGGTTTGGTGTTGTAATTTATTGATGGACAGGTTCATAAGTATTAGCGTTTCATCAGTGTTTCATCGAGGTTTAATAGGACGCTGGCGACGGTCGTCCACGCCGCGAGTTCAAAGACATTGGTACCTGCGGGAATGGGGCCAATCGGGTTGGTCGCCATGTCGTTAGCGCGCTTTGCATCTGATTTGAAATTAGCAAGCGCTTCGTCGTACAAAACTACCAGGCGCTTGAGTTCACTGGTGCTCGGCGTGCGCGCTAAAACGCGAAGAAAACCGTGTGTTATTTGTTCAGCTGGAGTTTTTTTCAATTCGACCATACGCCGCGCGAGCGCCTGTGCCGCTTCAATATAGACAGGATCATTCATGGTCACTAACGCCTGGATTGGCGTGTTGGTTCGACCGCGACGCAGCGTACAAATTTCCCGATTCGGCGCGTCAAAAGCCGCCATTGAGGGATAGGGACTCGTACGCCGCCATTCGGTATAAAGCCCACGACGATAAAGATCTTCTCCGCTACTGGTCTGCCAGTCGAGGCCGCCGCCAAAGGCCGCTGCTAAGCCGAGGACTGGACGCACCGGACGCACCGATGGGCCATACATTTTTCGCGATAATAAGCCGCTGACCGCCAGCGACACATCGCGCACCTCTTCTGCGCTTAATCGGATTCGCGGCCCACGCGCGAGCAGCCGATTTTCTGGGTCGCGCTCGGTGAGCTCGGGCGTGACGCGAGATGACTGTCGATACGTTGAAGAGGTGACGAGGAGGCGAAGGAATTTTTTCACATCCCATTTCTCACGCACTAATTCTGTTGCTAGCCAGTCTAATAATTCCGGATGTGATGGCTGATCGCCCTGTGCGCCAAATTCTTCGCTCGTTCGCACAAGCCCGATACCGAAAATCGATTCCCAAAATCGATTGGCGATGACGCGTGGTGTGAGCGGGTTATTGGCATCCACCAGCCAATGCGCGAGGGTCAAACGATTTAACGGTGCGCCAGGTGGTAACGGGGGAAAAACCGCCGGAACTCCTTCGCTGACCTCTTCGCCCAGTACCAGGTAATTGCCGCGAATTTGCACATGAGTCTTGCGTCTTTGTTTATCGGCTAGCTCGCGATAGATCGGTACGGTTGCTGGTACTATGGCGGCGTTTTGTCGTTGTAATTCAACTATCCGTTCACGCTCAGTTGCAAGTTCCGTCGCGATGTCGCGGATATAATAATTTATAATCTGTTCACGTTGCGCCGGAGTGCGTTGTGCCGCCGATGTTGTCAGTGCAGCAATTACGTTAGCTGGTGTCTGAGCCGATTGACGTACGCCTACCGCTTCAGTCGCGCCAAGACGGAAATGACCAAGCGTGTGTTTCGCTGCATCCGATTGCTGTTCAATGCTGATGATTAATTTCGCGCCAGCCGGCACCTCAGTTATTTCTGTAGCGAGCAAGGTTAGGACATGTGCTTTACCGACGCCTCCGCCAATGGCCCAACCTGCTTTCGATCCGCGTTCCTTTTTCTTGCCTTTCATTGGTTTCGGCGCGCCGTCGCGCACGACAGCGTCTTCTGCGTAATCAGCTTGCACGAAATCCGCGATAGCGTTGTCGAATTTTATTTCGTGACCATCGGTTAACGAAAAAGACACGTCTTTATTTGGCGCGGGGTTTTCAGTTTTCTCCCATACCGTTTTACGCTTTGCGTCCAGCGCGATGACGCGGAAATCAGCAAGTCGATCGCCGAACTCAGAGCGATTCCAAACCACAATACGGTCGAGCAACTGCTCGCTTTTTAAATCCACTTCCCACCAGGGATCGTCGGTGTTCTCTGCGGTGTGCGTCACCGAGCCTTTGTCGTATTCACCCGCGGTTTTGCCGTCGATGGCACGTTCTGCCGTTGCATCCGCATAGGTCGATTTTTGCGTCGCTTCTCCTTTCGTTGCCACGTTAGCACTGCCACTGAAAACCTGCACTTCTGCGAGTTGCAGCAGTTTGTCTTTTCCCGTGAGTTCGATCCGTACGAAACGTGCACGAGGAACAGGAATACCGCCTTCCGGCATAACGACTGCGCGCACGCGCGTCACCACGAAATTTCCACCCGCATGGCCTGGGCCTTTGTTCGGTAACTTCACATCCGGTAACGCTTCTAATCTTAGCGCTGTAATCTTGCGCGCCGTCGCGACGGGTATTTCAATTTTATAGGTGTCTTTATTCGCAGTCGACGGTACGAGCACGCTTCCGTCAGGTTGTGTGGTGAGCGTTTGACCTGCCTGAGATGTCATCGTTGAGGGCTTCAGCGTTTGCCAATCGATGGTCAACGGAAAATCTTGCGCCCATTTTTCCGCCCCAGCAAGAAGTGGTGGTGTTGGCGTTTTGAGTTTTGTCTCGATCGTGGCGATTTCCGCGTCAATCTGCGTGCGCTTTGTTTTTTGCTCATCGCTAAAAATATTGAGCAATGGCGATTCATCGCGCCGATCCGCATCCTCGGTATTATTCAAGAAAGCATAAAGGCGGAAATATTCAGTGATGGTAAGTGGGTCATATTTGTGCGTATGACATTGCGCGCACGCCATCGACGTGCCCATCCACACCGCCATCGTCGTATTCACACGATCCACCACTGCGGCGCTACGAAATTCTTCGTCTTGAGTGCCACCTTCGCTGTTGGTCATGGTGTTGCGATGGAAAGCGGTGGCTGTGAGTTGTTCGTCGGTCGCGTTCGGCAGTAGGTCACCAGCTATTTGCTCAATCGTGAATTGATCGAATGGTTTATTCGCATTAAAAGAACGGATGACGTAATCGCGGTACGGCCAAATCGAACGCAGTGGATCATCCGCGTAGCCAGCCGAGTCAGCATATCGTGCCAGATCGAGCCACATTCGCCCCCAATGTTCGCCATAAGCGGAAGATGCCATTAGGCGATCGACCAGTCGTTCGTAGGCATCCGGCATGGTGTCATTTATAAAAGTGTCTATTTCCTCCAGCGTCGGTGGCAGCCCGGTGAGATCGATTGCAACTCGGCGTATTAATGCGGCGCGATCAGCCTCCATTTGTGGTTTTAATTTTTCCGTTTCTAGGCGCGCAAGAATAAACGCATCAATCGGGTTTGCTGCTGCGCGTGGTAATTCGACGCGGCGCGGCTTTTCATAGGACCAATGTTGTTCAAATTTTCCTCCAGCCTTAATCCACGCTGTTAGTAATTCGATCTCGCGCGCGGTGAGCGGCTTTCCCGACTTCGCTGGAGGCATTACATCATCTTCATCGGTCGTGATGATCCGCGCGATCAATTCGCTTTTTTCTGGGTGCCCTGGAACCACTGAGGCGCTTCCACCGAGATCCGCGCGCGAACCTTCCTCGGTATCAAGTCGAAGTCCGCCGCTGTTCTTTTTTCCTCCCTTGCGATCCTCATCATCAGGACCGTGACATTTGAAACAGGCATTGGATAGGATGGGCCGAATGTCTCGTTGAAAATCTACCACTGCCCCATGTGCCAGCGTCGTCGCAGCAGCAAAAAGCAGAGGAACACAGAATGAAAATCGCTTCATAGCATCTTTCTACGTCGGCACCCCACCGACGTTTAACCTGAATCGAGAAAGCGCCTTTGGCGGCACCCCTGGGCGTGAATGGCTTGGGCCGCTAACTATACGTAGCATGCCGATCATTTATTTCACAGAATCAGAACGGCGAAAAATTAGCCAATGATACGCGTCCTCTAGGACAGTCAGAGAGGTTCCCTGTCTTTGACGTGTAAATGAAACAATCGGATGTTTTTTTTGTGTCCTATGGCAACTTTGGTATGAAAATAGATCGTCGTTAAATTGCCGCCAATATCACTTAGATAGCACCACGTTCGCGGTTTTCTTATCGCTATTTTTTTTCGTCGTAGCGGTAACGAATAAATAATTCACGTTCATGGGCTCGGCAAAGGCGAGCGCTAAGCGTTGATAGACGCTGGCAGTGCAGGGAGAATCAGCTTTTATCCCTAGGTCATTTAATACTTTGCTGACCACTTCTGAGTTAACCCCAGGGACTTCGACCTTGGCGATGGTGTAGCAATTTCGTGCTTTGATGATGTAAGTCAGTTTTACGCCACTGGGTATGAAGTTAATTTTCGACATCGTTTCGGTGTCTAAATAACCAAGATCAACCAATGCGGACGTGATGCGATTACGTTCGGCGGTAATTAATGATTTATCGTACTCGGCACCAGTTGGCATTCGCACGGTGGTATTCATCGCCTCTACGGTGACGGATGCCGGTAAGCCTTCGTAAACTAGTTCCGCGACGACTTGCGCCGTTAGCGTGGTTACGTTGAGTAATAAACAGAGAGAAAATAAGAATCGCATGATGTCATTCGCTTTGTGGCAGAGTGAAAGATTCTGACAGATAAGCTGGTAGACGGAAGTGCTGTTGTAGAACGCTGAGCGATTGATCATCAGTTGACCCTCTGGAAAATATTGGTTAGGTCGAAAACCGGAGATCAACATGCATCAATATCGTTTTGCCCCAGAAGGTGATCGTTTTCGTTTGGATTTAGTCACGATGGCTGATCCACAACCGGGCGCAGGCGAAGTTTTAGTACGCGTGCGGGCGTGTTCGCTCAATTATCGTGATTTGGTGATGTTGCGAAATGAACGTAAATTGCCAGTAAATGGTTTAGTTCCGTTATCAGATGGCGCTGGTGAAGTGGTTGCGATTGGAGCTGGAGTTACCACGCATCAGGTTGGCAAACGCGTGGTCGCGGACTTTTTTCGCCGTTGGCCGCATGGAAAATTTAATAAAATGGCCATGGATTCGGCGCAAGGTGGAGCGGT
>SYDV01000206.1 GCA_005801395.1 Planctomycetia bacterium
ATGAACACGTAGATCAGTCAGGCTTTTCCAAAGAAGCGAATGCATCGACACTGCGTGCAGCCGTGGGTTATGAAACACGTTCGTTTCATGGATTAACGGGATTCATGCAATTTGAGGGCGTTTTTGGTGTTGGTCCAGATAACTACCAAAGTACGGACAATGGGAAAACCCAATATCCACGCGTGCTCGATACGCCAACCGTAGAAGTGAATCAAGCTTTTGCTCAATATGTCTGTCCAAAAGATCAGTGGAAAACCAACGTTAAATTTGGACGGCAAGAAATTAAACTCGCCAATCAACGCTTAGTTGGCGACGTCGCTTGGCGACAAGATCAGCAGACCTTTGATGCGGCACGCGCCGAGACCACGCCTTATGCGATGGATAATCGCCTAGTGCAATTGGGTTACGCGTATATCGCTCGGGTTAATCGCATCTATCCGGATTCTTCTGCGACGAATCCATTTCAAGGTCGTCTGGCGATGTCGACTCATCTTGCTCATGCGATGGCTGAACAGAAAGGATTGGGACAGCTCACGGGCTATGCTTTGTTATTAGATTACGACAGCGCGACCGTGGCAGCGCAATCGAGTCAGACCATGGGTGTACGGGTGAATGGACCGTATAAATTATCTGATGAACTCAGTGTTATCTACTCCGCCGAAATGGCGACTCAAAGTGATTACGGCAATAATCCAAATTCATATCGTGCAAATTATTATGCCGGTGAAGCCGGTGGCGTGTGGCGGGAATTGAGTGCTTGGTATGGTTATAGTGTGATGGAAGGAAGTTCGGCAACCGATCGCTTTACTACTCCACTAGCGACGGCCCATGCCTTTAACGGTTGGGCTGATATGTTTACGGTCACTCCTGCGAGTGGATTACGTGCACACTCCATGTCTGTTAATTGGACTCCTCCATTAATTGAGGGGCTCTCGTTAATTGCTCAGGCGTATATCTTCTTCGCCGAGAGTAACAGTGATCATTTTGGCAATGAAATTGATTTACGCGCGGAATACCGCGTGTTGGCCTTTAGTCCCAATCTATTAGTCGGATTAAAATTCGCCCGCTTTGTTGGCGATGACACCGCCAGTATTGGCGGTGGAACGGCTGATTCAGTTAATAAAGCTTGGGCCTATACCCAGTTCTCTTTCTAAGAACGGGAATTGTATTGCGGTCTTTAACCTGGGAAACGGTAGAGAAAAAACTATCTTTGCCGTTCATTCGACTATTCGGTAGTAGAGGCTTTTTCTATTCTTGCGGTCGTGGGCCGGCGCATTTTTTCTTCATCCACGATAGTATCTATTTCAATAACCGGCGGACGCCGCCAATGGGCGTTACGTGCAGCGCGACGTGCTTGAAGAATAATGACCCAGCGTAAGGCGATGAAATAACTAATCGCTCCCCAAATAAGTCCAACCACGACGGTTCCAATCAGTAGCGGAACAAAAATCTCTACGACGACGGCATAGCCAGAGGCGAAACCATCAGCGATCGATAAATTACCAAATTTTTCAACAATTTTATTTAAACGTTGGAATGAAATCATCGGCCAATCGCCTGGAGTAATGATCATGCCTAAGCGGTAGCCGCCGTACCAAATAAAGGGGGTGGTGAAGGGGTTTGAAATCCACGTCCAGGGAATGGACGCGACCACATTACCGCCAAAGGCTCGGGCCAAAATCATGCCAAGAACCATTTGTCCGAACATCGGTAAAGGCGAACAAAAAACTCCACACGCTGTGCCTAACGCAATCCGATGCGGCGTGTCGTGCAGCAATAAAGCGCCGCGAATGGTTCTCATCATGCCATGGACGAATTGGCGATAGCGCGACTTGGTTGTTTTCGGTGCGTTTTGGATCACGAAGGCTAGCTTGGTGGAACAAATGATTCGCGCTACGGGGTACTTTTAGCCACTGATCTAAGAGTAGTGACAACGAGAGTCACATCTGGCATTGATCAGAGAGACCGTCAATCTGCGCCCTCCGCCCAAATCGGTATATCATTATGATGCGAATCCTCTTTCTCTTGATGACCGCTATCCTGCCAATGGTTGCTGCTGATGGCGTGATGCCGTTGACGGCTGATGCGGCGACCCATGCACCACCACCAATGTTTACCGTCATTCCGTTTGTGGTGTTGTTGCTCGCTATCGCGTTGATGCCGGTCATTCGTCCACATTTTTGGCATCGTTGGTATCCAGTTGTGGCGATCGGACTCGGTGCGCTTACGGCAGGTTATTATCTGATTGGTCGTGGTGAGTTTTACCCGTTAGCCCACGTTGGCTTTGAATATGTTACCTTTATTAGCCTTCTTGCCTGTCTCTATGTCTGTTCCGGTGGTGTGGTGTTGGGAATCGGAGGCCGAGGTCGGCCTTGGTCGAATACGGCACTGTTATTGTTTGGCGGTGTGGTCGCTAATTTGATTGGTACGACGGGAGCATCGATGTTGCTGATTCGGCCATTTTTACGGGCAAATCGCGGACGTTTACGTCCCTATCACGTGGTCTTCTTTATTTTTATCGTCTCGAATGTTGGCGGTTCTTTAACTCCCATTGGAGATCCTCCGTTGTTGTTAGGCTTTTTACGCGGCATTGACTTTTTCCGTTTTTTCGAATTGAATTTCTTTCCTTGGCTGTTGGCCATGTCGCTGTTGTTGACCATGTTTTTTTGTTTTGATGTATTGAATAAACGACACTCGCAAACCTTGGCCGCCTTTAGGAATTTACCGTATGTCCAGGGGTGGTCGCACATTGGCCTGCTATTATTGACCGTTGGCGTGGTATTTTTAGATCCAGCAAAAATAGCGTGGTTGCCAGCTATTCATTATCACGGTCATCATTTTAGTTTTGTGCGTGAGTTATTGATGCTGGGCATCGCGGTGGTGGCTTATAAAACCGCGAATCCAGAACGCTTACGCATCAACGACTTTACCATTGAGCCAATCCGTGAAGTCGGTTTTTTATTCGTGGGTATTTTTCTCACCATGATTCCAGCCTTGGAGTTGATTCGTCTTTCCGCCCAAGCGGGTTCGGTCATGGGCTTCCCGCTAACCGTGTCGACCTTTTATCTCGGCACCGGAATTTTCTCCGCCGTGCTCGATAACGCACCGACTTTCATCGCGTTTTTAGCCGGCATGGAAGGCCGCTTTGGCTTAACCGTCTCGCAACTTGGTCATTCCGTTGACCCCATCGTGATCTCCTCTTTATCCGCTTGCGCCGTCGCCTCGGTGTTCTTTGGCGCAATGACCTATATCGGCAACGGCCCCAATTTAATGGTCAAAGCCATCGCCGAATCAGCCCGCGACGACAACGGCCAACTCTTAGTCGAAGTCCCCAGCTTGCATGGTTATTTCCTGAAATATTCCCTACCGTTATTAACGCCAGTGTTGTTGATCGTGTGGCTGGTGTTTTATTATAAATCGTAGAGGGGGAATCCTCCAAACAGATTCAGCCTATTCGCAGGCTATTTTTCCTAAAAAATCCACTTATCGACCTTCTCCAATAAACTTAGAACAAAGTGATTATGCTCCTGATGTTCCTGTCTTCGCAATGGTTGATAAAGTCACTAAGTAATAGTGGATATTTTAATAAAATGTAACGACTCAAATCAAATAAATAAGAAGGATCTTTTTAACTGATGGGAATCAGATAAGTTCTCTGTAATCAATTACTTCTCAAGCACCAACGGTGCGATACGACCCCAGTTTATTACTTAAAATAAGGCCGCGAAGATCTTGCCTTCCAAGAATCCCAACGGGATTCCGTCCCAAAGCCCAGGGTTGCGCGCTCCGCGCTACCCTGGGTTACAATCGCATGAACATCCCAACCCCAACGGGGTTGTGTCCAATCGACCAACGCATAAACTAATTATTATGCCTCAATCTCTATCCACCGTTTATGTGCATCTAGTTTTTTCAACCAAGGATCGCCGACCATTTCTCAGCGATCCCACACTGCGTTCAGAAATGCACGCTTTTCTCGCTGGCGCCTCTAAGCAACTCGATTGTCCGCCAATTCTCGCGGGCGGAGTCGAGGACCATGTTCACTTGCTTGCTCGCCACGGAAGAAATATCACGCAATCGGATTGGGTAAAAGAAATCAAACGTGTCTCCAGTCAGTGGATCAAAAAACGTGATCCGACGCGGCACGATTTTGCCTGGCAATCGGGTTATGGTGTCTTCTCCGTTAGTGCATCAAACTTGGAGGTCATTCGCCAATATGTTGCTGGGCAGGAGGAGCATCATCGCACATCCACATTTCAAGATGAGCTGCGCCTGTTATTGCAAAAACATGGTGCGGAATGGGACGAACGATATGTGTGGGATTGAAGAGAGAGGACACAACCCCTTTGGGGTTGACCATTGGATGGGACCTTTTCCCAGGGTAGCGCGGAACGCGCAACCCTGGGCTTTGGGACGGAATCCCTTTGGGATTCTTGGAATGCAGGACAGGCGCAATTCGCGCTCAGGACAGGCGTAATTCGCGCTCTTAAATTTGTGGGTTATGAGTAGGACGTTGTCTAAAATCGGTGTCGCGCCTTTGGCGCTTAGGGAATTGAAATCACCTCTCGGCGCAGAATTTCTGCGGGGCGGATAAAAAGGAATCAGAAGTACGAAAAATTAGGTGCAAATACGGCATGTAAATTAAATGATGCCAGCAAGACACCCGCGAGATTTAATGCGGATGACGAATGATTTCCAACAACGCCGAGAAATCTTGATCACCGAGCCCGCGTTTTTCTGCTTCGGCATATAAGCCCTGAACGGTTGCGGTTTCGGCTAAGGTGAGATTAAGCGTTTTTGCGTGCGTCAACGCTAAGCGCAAATCTTTGTGCATGTGTTTAATAGAAAATTGTGGGCTGTAATCGCCGCTGATATATTTGGGTTGTTTTAAATCAGCTAATCCCGACTTCGCCACATTGTAATTGAGCGCGTCAAAGAAAATGGCGGGATCAATGCCGGAGCGTCGAGCAAGTTCGAACGATTCGGATTGGGCCTGATTTAAATTGGCGATAAGTAAATTGAAGGCGAGTTTAATGGCACTGGCTTTGCCGATGTTTCCGATCGGCAGTAATTTTTTTGCCAAGGATTTATAAACACTTTCAATACGCGGAAGGACTTGATGATTGTCGCCAACAAAGAAAACGTTTTGGCGTTGTTCTGCTGCGGGTTTGCTGCCGGTAAATGGCATGTCTAAATAACTGGCACCCGTATCCTGCACCTGTGCGGCGAAGCGTTCGGTGTCACTGACGCCAACGGTGCTGTGTTGCGCCACGATCATGCCCTTTTTCAGCGCTGGGGCGATACCGTCTAAAATCTGCTGGACGGCAGGCGGATCAGCCACGACCACCATCACTAATTCAGCATTGCGGATGGAATCCAGTAATTGAGGAGTAAATCCAGGCGCGTTTGGTTTTGCGCTGCGATTCCAGGTTCGTACCTGATGACCGTCTTTGGCCAAATGCTGTGCCCAAATGGAACCGATAATGCCGAGGCCGATGACGGTGATGTTCATGGCGCGGATGGTGGAGGGAATTTATTAAATTAAAACCTGTTTATTTGGGAGTCCTTCAGAAGTCCGGAAGTCCGGAAGTCCGGCGGTCCGGAAGTCCTGCGTGTGGGGATAATTATTTTTCTAGGGACGAAATTTAGTACGGCTGCAGAAAAGGCTGGGGCCACTAACATTTGGTTTCAGCATTTTTTGTGGCCGCACGAACAACGTACGTCATTCAACCACGATTGATCACGCAAGACTTCCGGACCTCCGGACCTCCGGACTTCCGGACGTGTAGGACTTCCCAGTTGCCTCGCTGAGGACACGGCCAAAGGTAGTCATCATGGCCAGCATCTTTACCCGTATTATCAATGGCGAGATTCCTGGGCGTTTTGTCTTTAAGGATGACCTATGGGTCGCTTTGCTCGACATCGCTCCAGCCAATCCCGGACATGTGTTGCTGATTCCGCGACAAGAGGTGCAGTATCTTAGTCAATTATCGCCACCGACCTTGGCCGCGATGGGTGATCGTTTAGCGCGATTAATTACGGCGGTTAAATCGGCGACTGGTGCTCCGGCGGTCAATGTGGTGGTGAATGATGGACCAGAAGCCAATCAAGCTGTGCCGCATGCACATATTCATCTTATTCCTCGTACGGCAGGTGATGGCACTTTAGAGCACCCGCATGGCACGGCTTATGCAGAGGGTGAATTAATTAAATGGGCAGATAAATTGGCGAGAGCTTGGAAATGACAAAAATGACACAGCCGTCATTTGATCTAGCTGCATTTCAGCGTCACATTGCCGCAACCTACGGTGGCAAAGACGCCGCGCGCGGAACAGCTGGGACATTCATGTATTTTATGGAGGAAGTCGGCGAATTAGCCGAAGCGCTCCGTGAACCGGGCAAACACGATCTCAATGGTGAATTTGCTGATTGTTTAGCTTGGCTTGCGTCTTTGGCTCATTTAGCCAATGTCGATTTAGCTAGCGCCACCGCTAAAAAATATCCAGGATTTTGTTTGCGTTGTAGCCAGACGCCATGTGCCTGCGTGTCGAAGCCGTGAATGGTTCACTCCAGTAGAATGTAATTAGACACTCATGCCCACGTTAGTTTCTTTGATTCAATCGGGTCTTCGCTGTATTCCACCGCGCTTAGCTTGGCGTTTTGGTGGTTGGGGTGGGGATTTTTTTGGTTCATTACCAACGCGAGACGCGAAGCGTTGTCGCGACATGTTAGCAAAAGGATATCCAGATAAAGATGCGGCCTGGGTCGCGCGAATGGCGCGAAAAACATTTCGTCATGTTGGTCGTATGGCGTTATGGACAGCGGCTACCATGCATTGGGATATTCGTCGAATGCACCGTGGGATAGTCGTTGAAAGCCCGGAAAATTTACGCGAGCTCATGCGTTCATTAAAACGAGGTGAAGGAACGGTAGGTTTCACCGGGCATATCGGTAATTGGGAATTATTGTCACGTGCCGGTTCGGTATTTGGACCGCTTACCGTAGTGGGAAAACGTTTACGTTCACCATTGGCAGATGCGTTGATTCAAGGTGCGCGCATTAATTGTGGCGCCCATTTATTATATCAAGATGCACCGTTCGCTGATTTTGCTCGTGAAGTGCGCTCAGGACGATTGTTGGCTGTCCTTATCGATCAAGATATTGAACGCTTGGCGGGGATGTTTGTGCCTTGGTTTGGTGATTTGGCCTATACGCCAACGGGACCAGCAGCGATTGCTCAGCTCACGCGCAGTCCGGTCGTGTGTGTGTTCTTGTATGAAAAAGCAGGTCGTTGGGTGTTGCATTGTAGTCCACGCGTTCGTTTCCCGCGTACGCGAAATTCGGCCGCAGATATTTTAGCCATCACCACCTGGGCGACGGCGTATGAAGAGGCAATTGTCCGCCGCACGCCTCATCAGTGGGCGTGGTGGCATAGGCGCTGGAGGACGAGGCCTAAGGAGGCGTCCGGAAGTCCGGACGTCCTTATGAGTCCGGAAGTCCGGAAGTCCGGAAGTCCGGAAGTCTCCCACCAATGAATATTTTTTCTTCGAGGGACAGTTTCAGTGTGACTGCAAAAATGCTGGGGCCAATAAATAATGGCTTCAGCATTTTTTGCAGCCGCACATAGGATGCTCGTAAATAAATGATCCTCCAATAACGCGGGACTCCCGGACTCCCGGACTCCCGGACTTCCGGACTTCCTAGGGCCTTTCGCCGCGATACCCACCATCTAGGCTGCCAACTATGCCGCCAACCACGCTACGACCCGGAATTCGCTCTACTGGAAATGTTCGCAAGATAGCTGCTCCGCTGTGGGACTCGCATTTTCTGCGCGCCTGCCGAGGCGAACCAACTCAGCGTACGCCGGTGTGGTTGATGCGTCAGGCTGGTCGGTACATGCAGCACTATCGCGGAATTCGTAGTGGCCGTTCCTTTTTAGATTTGTGCAAGGATCCCGCCATGGCGACCGAGGTCACCTTGTATGCGCGCGAGTGGTTGGGTGTGGATGCGGCAATTATCTTCAGTGATATTTTAGTGGTCTTAGAAGCGTTAGGTTTGCCTTTAGCATTTGCTGCCGGTGACGGCCCGACGCTGAGTCGTCCGGTACGTGATGCCGCTGCCGTGCATGCGTTGGGCGATCCAACGAAAGCTGCGGAACAATTAAGTTACGTTTACGAAGCGATTCGCCGCACCGTGGCGGGATTGCCAGCCGATATTCCACTCATCGGATTTTGTGGCGCACCATATACCTTGGCTGCGTACGCCATTGAAGGTGGATCTAGTCGTCAATTTGCGCACACAAAGACATTCATGTATAGCGATTCAGGTGCTTGGCATGCCTTACAGGAACGCTTAGTGGCCACCCTGATTCCTTATTTAAATGCGCAAATAGCTGCTGGCGCTAGTTGCGTACAAGTCTTCGATTCCTGGGTTGGCCATCTCACTCGTGCGGATTTTGTAGAATTTGTCCAGCCACACCTCACCGCTTTAGTCGCGGGTATTGCTCCAGGGATTCCAGTAATTTTATTCGGTACCGAAACCGGTCATCTATCAGATTTAATCGCTGGCTGCGGCGCGGATGTGATCGGTGTTGATACCACGACAGATTTATCGGCGACCTGGGAACGTTGCGGCGGTCCAGGGCGCATCGCCGTTCAAGGTAATTTAGATCCTTGTCTGTTGTTGGGGCCACGTGAACGATTATTAGCTGGCGCTGATGCGGTTTTGAAAGCCGTTGCTGGCCGTCCAGGACATATCTTCAACTTGGGTCATGGCGTGATTAAGGAAACTAATCCTGAACAAGCCAAAGCCTTAGTGGAACATGTGCACGCTCGGACCCAGCGGTAAACGGAATACACATAGTCTTGTAGAAAGTTTATGACGAAGATCGCAATCATTGGTGGTGGTATTGGTGGTTTAGCCACAGCTTATCGCATTCATGAACAATTGCTGGCAACGGGTAAGTCAGCGAAGATCACTATTTATGATGCCAGCGCTCGTTTTGGTGGTGTTATCGAGTCTTCACAGCGAAATGGTTTTACCCTCGAACACGGGCCGGATTCGATTATTCGCACCAAACCCGCTGGTTTACAACTGATTAAAGATCTCGGTTTGGAAGATCAACTGCAGCCGACGCAAGAACAAGCTCGATCGAGTTTAATTGCCAAAGGACGAAAATTGATTCCTGTGCCGGACGGGCTTTATTTACTGGCTCCGGCGAAAATTTGGCCGTTTATTACTTCGCCCATTATCAGCCCGCTGGGCAAATTGCGCATGGCTTTGGATTTAATTTTACCGCGTCGCAGTTGGGAAGCCGACGAAGAGTCACTCGCTGATTTTGTGCGTCGACGTTTAGGGCGCGAAGCGTTAGAGCGAATCGCTCAGCCGATGATTAGCGGTATTTATACCGCCGATCCAGAACAGCTCAGCTTGCGTGCGACGATGCCGCAATTTATTGAGATGGAAAAAAACCATCGCAGTTTAATTCTTGGCATGCGCCACCGCGCACGTGAACAAGCTGTCGCGTCGGCGCGTGGTCCACGCTACGGGTTATTTACCACCTTGGTGGGTGGCCTGGGCGCGTTAACGGATCGCTTAGTAGAACGCTTACGCACGGCTGGTTGCGAGATGTTGGCCAACACGCCAGTTGAGAAAATAGTTAAAGCGGAGTCTGGCGGGTATCATTTAACCTTAGCTGAGGAATATCGGCATTTTGATCATGTGGTGGTGGCGTTACCGGCGCACGCCGCCGCAAAAATTGTCAAACCATTAGACCAAGTGTTGAGCTATAAATTAGCCACAATCCCCTACGCAGGTGTCGCAACCATCAATGTTGCCCTACGCACGGAACAACTACCAAATTTGCCAACGGCAGCGGGTTTCGTTGTTCCCGCAGTTGAAGGCCGTACGTTGATCGCCTGTACGTTTGGCCATCACAAATACGCCGGACGCGCACCAGAAGGACATGCATTATTACGAGGTTTTGTCGGCGGTGCACTGCATGAAGCGGTGTTAGAACGTAGCGACGAGGATATCGTGGATGGCGTGCTGCGTGATTTACGCGATTTACTGCGCTTGCAAGGAACCCCGCTATTCACCACGGTTCATCGCTGGCCGAAAGCTATGGCACAATTCGTTATTGGTCACGTTGATGGGGTGGCCGTCATTCGCGGTCGCGAGCGCAATTTCCCAGGGTTTGCGATGGTCAGTAATGCCTTCGAAGGAGTCGGCATTCCCGATCTAGCAGCTCAGGCAGAAGCTGCTGCCGATCGCATTACGGGAAATAACCGTCACTTCCCTGGAAGTATTAATGACGCGGCGACACGGGCGGAAACGGCTTAAGCAGGGTCCGGAAGTCCGGAGGTCCGGAAGTCCGGAAGTCCGGAAGTCCGGAAGTCCGGAAGTCTCGCGTGATCGTAGTGATGTTTGAAGAGGAACAGGTCAAGTGCGACTACAAAAATGCTGGGGCCAATACTGGCTTCAGCGTTTCTGGAGCCGTACAATTCGCGTCCGTTAATTAATTATCCCCGATCACGCGGGACTTCCGGACTTCCGGACGTTGTATTCATCCCATAGCAATAAACAAATAGCGCGTTAGAAATCCTAACAACGAAATAGTAATAAAACTCCCCAACGACAGAAAGGCCTCCCATGTCCAGCGAATCCGAAGCGCAATCGTTGACGGTACAATTTCGTAAAAGAACTTCCATGGATTGGGAAGGGGGCGTGCGCTTTTATGAATATACTTCAGCCGCAAATCCGCAGCTTAATTCCATGCCGTTTGCGGTGTTGCCATCTTCTTTACATCGCAGTGGTGAAACGCGGGTGATCCCGTTTGATTTATCCAATAAATTAGGCATGTCTTGGCCCGCGACCAGTCCGAATTTGATGGCGAGTTTTTTGCGCATCAATGCGAAAGAAACTTTAGATACGCAAGCGTCGGCCACCTCGCAATTATTCTATGTCATTAATGGTAGTGGAAAAAGCACGGCAAGTTTTGGTTCCATCGATTGGAGCCAAGGTGATTTATTTGTGCTGCCGATGGGTGTTGAAGTCGATCATAAAGCGACGGCGGATGCTGCGTTGTATTGGGTACATGATGAACCCTTGCTCACCTATTTAGGCGTGCAACCAGGGGTTCCGCGGTTTAAACCAACGTTATTTCGTCGCGAACGTATGATCGCCGAATTAGAATCCGTGCGTAATCAGCCCGGTGCCGCGGATCGTAATCGCATGGGGATTTTGTTAGGTAATGAAGCGACGCCGCAAACCATGACCATTACTCATATGCTGTGGTCACTGCTAAATATTTTGCCAGCGAACAAATCGCAAAAACCTCATCGCCATAATTCAGTCGCGCTGGATTTATGCGTGTCAGCCGAACCATCGGGAGTTTACACGCTGATGGGCCCAGATCTGAATGCAGATGGAACGGTTAAAAACCCCATTCGCGCCGAATGGGAAAGCGGCACCGTGTTCACCACGCCAGCCGGTTGGTGGCATTCGCACCATAACGAAACGGGCCGCGATGCGGTGGTGCTCCCGATTCAAGACGCCGGCCTTCATACGTGGATGAGGACGTTGGATATTCGCTTTGTGCTGTGAAAGGTGCTTTGTGCTGTGAAAGGTGATTGCAGAGAGCGAAATAAAGATAAAAGACAGGCTTACTCTATTAACCTGTAAGCGGTTGCCACATTCGAAAAGTAAAGGCAAGGGTTAGTCTAAATCGTCCTAATCCATGGCATTTTTTTGTTGCCGCCTTACATCGATGACCGTTCTGTGTGACGGATGTGATGGTGTGGGCGACAAGGTCGGTGGATAAGGGACAGCGAATAAATCGCCATTAATCTTACTCTTGTTGATTAGTCGTGAAGAAAAACGCTCGGTTACGGCAACGGCGTGCTATTTTCTCTGAGCAAGCCGACTACACATCATCTGATCGCTGGCGTCATTCGTTCGTACCATGACTGTCCCTCAGACATCTCGTTTCTCCCGGGCAGTGCGACTGAACGCGTCCTGGGTGCTCGTTTGCCTAGCGGTTCTGATCGTGGGGGCGACCTGTGCCCAGAGCAGTGAAAAAGGCAGCGAAAAAACCACGGCAACTGCTCCGGCCATCGCAGCTCTACGAACCACAGCAGAACTGACCTTTACTGAACAGATCAAGCCGCTGCTGGCCACCTACTGCGTCAAATGCCACGGCGGTGAAAAAACCAAAGGTGACTTCAACCTCGCCGCCGTGCGCAGCGGGGCGCAGGCCATAGAGAGCCGCTCCATCTGGTCGCGGGTGCGGACCGAAATGAAACACGGCACCATGCCGCCGGCGAAGGATCCGCAGCCGAGCGCTGACGACGTCAAAAAACTGATGGGGTGGATTCAGGGACTCAAACATCTTGATCCACCCGATCCAGGGCGCGTCACCATCCGGCGACTCAATCGATTGGAGTACCGCAATACGGTGCGCGATCTGCTGGGCGTTGACTTCGATCCCTCTGGATTCCCGCAGGACGACATCGGCAATGGTTTCGACAACATCGCGGAAATCCTCTCAACCTCGCCGCTGTTGATGGAGAAATATCTGCTCGCTGCTGATGCCGTATTGGATCAGGTGGTGATCGACGATCAGGTAAAACTGGTCCTGGCCGCCACCGAGATGTCAGCGGTGATCGAAGGAAAACCACAAGCACCTCAGGTCCTGCCCACTGGAAAACTCGACGCCAAACCGCTCGATGCCAAACAGGCGAAAATCGCCCGTCTGCGATCCTTGTCTGGTCCTGGGGAAATCAGCACGGTGTTTTCGGTGCCCAAGGAAGGGAAGTTCACCATCAAGGTCCGGGCGGCCGCCGAACAGGCGGGCCGGGAACCGGTGCGTTTGGCGGTGAAGATCGACCAGAGCGTGGTCAACGAAGTCACCGTGATGGCAAAATCCCCCACCACCTATTCCAGCACCGTCAGCCTGTCACCCGGCCCGAAAACCTTGACGGTGATTTTCCTCAATCCGTACACCGAGACCGCGGATGAGGCCAGTCTGCGCGCGGGACCACCACCGGCGAAACGCGCCAACGGTCAGGGCGGAAAACCCACGGACGCTGCATCAAATCCGGCGGCCAAACCGCGCTCACGGGTGGCGATTTTTGACGGTATCGAAATAAGGACATTGGGCACCGCATAAGGTCTTTTATTTAGAGCATATTGCCTATCCCCCGCCGGAAAGGCGTGGTAAGATCATCCCTCCGTGTTCCATTTATTCTTCTTCTTTCAAATTAGGCAACGTTGACTCAGGATTAGTAATAAATTTAAAAACGGAATTATACTCGGCATTCACAACCGCTCGCCACGTTCATACGCCGCGTACAATTTGGCATAGGCGCCATTTGCTGTCATTAATGCGTCATGCGTGCCGATTTCTTGTATGCGGCCATCTTGGATAACGACGATGCGATTGGCGTCGCGGATGGTGCTTAATCGGTGGGCAATAATAATGGCGGTGCGGTTATGTGATAAATGGCGTAGGGCGTATTGGATGCGGCCTTCGGTATGTAAATCGACGGCGGAGGTGGCTTCATCTAATACTAAAATGCGTGGATTAGCGACGAAAGCGCGCACTAAACAGACTAATTGTCGTTGGCCATGCGATAAATGTGCGCCGAGTGGACCGACTTTTGTGTGCCATTTTAAGGGCAAGCGTTCAAGAATACTATCAGCACCGAGGGTGCGTGCGGCGGCGATTAATTCCTCATCGCTGGCATCCGGTCGGGCCAAGCGCAGGTTATCTAAAATGGTTCCGCTAAATAAAATATTATCTTGTAAAACTACCGCCACGTGACGGCGCAAATCGCGCTGTTGCAGAGTACGGACATCTTGGCCATCAAGCGATACCGAGCCTTGTTGTACGTCGTAAAAGCGTGCGAGTAATTGTACTAAGGTACTTTTTCCATGGCCGGTGGGGCCAACAATCGCAACGGTTTCGCCTTTGGCGACCGTCAGCGATAAATCGTGAATGACTGGACGTGCGGGATCATAACCAAATGTCACATGATCGAAGGCCACGCTGCCATGGACGTTGGTGAGCGGCAAGGCGGATTCCTTGTCGTTAATATCGGGCTTCGTATCGAGTAATAAAAAAATCCGTTGAGCGGAGGCGGTGCCTGTGGCAAAGCGTTCGAATAATTCGCCGAGTTCTTGTAGCGGACCTAAAAAGACAAAAATATAAAAAACGGCTTGCGCCATTTGTCCGAGAGTTAAATCGCCTTGTTCTAGACCAATGCCCCCCACGACCACTAAAATGGCGACGCCTGCGGTGAATAACAATGCGGCAAACGGCTGGAACCAGGCCCAACCCCAGGTGCCGCGAATAGCGGTCGAATCTAGGACATGTAATAAGCCGACATATTTAGCTTGGTTTGCGGCTTCTTGGGTGGTTTGTTGAATGACGCGAACGCCAGCGACGGTTTCTACTAAATGGGCGGTGACCCGGCTTTTTGCTTCTGCGACCATACTCCACAACTTCGTGCCAAATCGTTTAAATGCCCACATGGCTAATAATAAAGTTGGTACAATGCCGCACAGTGACCAAAATAGGGTCGAACTCATCCACCATAATAAGGCACCGGCGCCGACGCAGCGCATCATAGTCGATAATAATTCTGGTGCCCCGTGAACGACTAAGGGTTCTAAGGCATCGACGTCGCGATCGACTCTGGCAACTATTCGGCCAACACGCGTGCGATCGAAATAGCGAACTGATAATGATTGGACATGGGTGAATAGATGTGCGCGTAAATCAGCCAACAGCCGAATAGCAATGGTGCCAGTAAGCCAGCGGGTGACCCCAGCTAATCCGAACCGTAGGATCCACGTCGCAGCTAACCCTGCGGCCATTAAGGCAATTAAAGCATGGTCCACGATCCAGCCGGATTCGGCGGGAATTAATCCATAATCGATCACCATGCGAATATGCCATGGCCGAGCGAAGATGGAGGCGACTAAAATTGCTTCCACCACTAACACCCACATTAAACGACCATGGACAGGTCGTAGTAATGCCACCAAGCGATGGAAGGTTTGACGATCTAAACGCGCGCGTGCGAATGCTTCTTCGACTTCGAGATCGCTCATCTGGCGCTCGCTTTGCTCGCGGGTCCGGAAGTCTCGTGCTCTTGGCGATTTGGAGTTTGGATATGGCTCATAAACCCGATCCCAATAATTCGCGATAGGGTGCCGATTGAATTATTAATGACGCATGCGTGCCATCTGCCGCAAGGTGACCATCATCCAGCATAATGACTCGGTCAGCGAGCAAGATGGTGGATAATTTACTCGCGATTACCAATACGGTGGTGCCGCCGTTATGTTGGCGCAGGTGGTCTAAAATGTGGCGTTCAGTGACGGCATCCAACGCGCTGGTCGCATCGTCTAAACACAGTACGGCCGGTTTTGCGATCAAGGCGCGTGCTAAACACAGTCGTTGTCGTTGTCCGCCAGATAAAGTTGCGCCACGTTCACCAATAATGGTGTTTAGACCGTCGGGGAGACTCGCAATAATATCGTGAGCATGAGCTGCGGTTAAGGCCGCATGAAGATCGGCGTCACTGGCGGATGGTTGTCCTAATAATAAATTAGCTCGGACCGTGTCGCTGAATAAGAAACTATCTTGATAGACCACTTGTACGCGTTGTCGCAAATTGGAGAGATCGAGTGTGCGTGCGTCGTTCCAAGTGGTTTGGTCGCTGCCGAAAGCGACGTGACCTTGTTGGGGATCGATTAAACGGGGCAACAGTGAAGCAAGTGTACTTTTACCACAACCAGTCGGTCCGACCAATGCGACTACACTGCCAGGGATGATCGTCAGTGATAAATTATTGAGGACCGTTGCGCCGGTGGGACTTTTGACGCTAATGGTTTTGAATTGAACACCCAGTGGACCATTTGGTAAAAGACCGGTTGCCGATGAGATGGCGGGCACCGCGTCTAAAATTTGCATGATGCGCTCTGCGGAGGCTCCTGCTTCGGCAAACGTTTGCATGGTGCGTCCAACGTTTTCGACACGGAAAATAATGGCCGTAATAATCATTAAGGCGGCGACTAATTCACCAACATTAATGGTGTTGTCTGCGACTAAGATGGCGCCATACCACAAAATCCAGACGTGCCCCATACCGACTAGAATCTGCGGCAAGGGCAACTGCCGGACGGCGTAATGTAAAGCATCACGCGCTGGTTTGGTAAAGCCTTTAATTGCGTTTTTAAAGCCAGTGATGCGTACGTCTTCTAAGGCGAAAGATTTTATGACGCGTACGCCACCGACGCCTTCAGCTAATTCTTGGGTGACGATATCATAAGCATCACCTGCGGCTCGGTCGAGTGTCACCAAATGTCGCGCTTGGGCGACGAACCACCATACCCCGATGATGACTAACACGAATGGCACAATTGCTAACAACACATGATAATAGGCCAACATTGCGAGACAGCCAATAATAACTAACGCGGTTTCTAACAACGTCCGCCAACCGCCAACCACGGCATCGCGAACTTTATCGCTATCACGTGTTGTGCGTGTTACAATTTCACCCGTGCCGTGTGCTAAATGATAGGCTTGATCGAGCTGTTGTACTTTGGCCAATAAACTAGCACGTAAATCGTGAAGCAAGCGTTGCCCTAAAATCATTCCTAAGATGGAACCGCCATATTGTACTAGGCCGCGGACTAAGGCGAAGCCGAGTAGCCAAGCCACCCACATCCAGGCGCGCGATAAATCTAAGGTGCCATCAGTTAAACGAACAACGGCAAGACCTTGTTCTAAATCATGTATTGCCAAACCAATGATATATTGCGTTACTGGCAGGCTGAGATTGACCACCATCGCCACGAACGTGGAAATCACAAACAACCGCATATGCGGACGATATAACGCGAAGCAACGTATGAGGGGATGCGGGGACCAGGCCATGGGACGGATGTGCTACTGTCAGCATGGAACCAATTGCGCAACGGTAGAAACCATGGGGATTCATGTGGGGAAATGTCTGATTGAGTCAAGACACCCACGCGTGTTACTGTGCATCGAAGGATTAAAGCTGTGTTAATCGTTGCTGATCAGTTGCTGATTAAAGGATTTCTAATTTATCCCGTTTTCATGACATGTAATCATAAACAACGACCATAAATAGCGCGACGAGAAAAAGTTAAATGAGAATCTTCCCGTCCTTCAGGTCTTCTGTGTTATCTCGTTTTTCAATTTACGGTTGTAGTGCGCGTAGTGCGGCAGCGACGGATTTTATGTCTGGTAATTGATTCGGTGGTGCGGGATTGGCGGCGGAAAAGATGTGTAATTTCTCCACGGGTAAGAGGCGGATCATGGATTCATCAATTTCACCGTTGGCATTCATCGCCTGCGATAAATCGAGTCCTAAATGTTTTGCCATGAAAGGATACATCGCGGCGCGTTTGCTGGGGCCGTAGTCGTGACCTTCGGTAGGGAAGTGAGCATTTTCAATGCGCTCGGCAGCATCGTACCATCCGTAAATAGTTTTTAGGAAAGGTAATTCACTTGTGGGATTGTGGACGGTCCAATCTTTACCATCGCTAATTAATAATTGCTGACGCGGTGCCGCTAGGGCGGCGATACCGGCGTTGGTGGTGAAATGATCGGCGCCGTGATGAATGGGAGCGCCACTTTCACACGGACAACCGCCGAAGAAATACGACGACACCATAACGGTGGGAACGCTGACCTTGACGCGCTCATCAAATGCCGTGAGTAGGAAAGTTTGAGTGCCACCGCCAGATGAGCCAGTTGCAGCTATGCGGCTAGGATCGGCTTTATTGAGTGAACATAAAAGATCTAAAGCGCGCATCGCGCCCCAGAGATGCAGCGTGGCATTATATGGATTTTTATGAGCCGTCGCGTGATCGATATGAGACATGGATTGGCCATATCCAACCATGTCGATGGCTAAAACGATGGCACCCATGCGCGCCAACATGCCTGCGCGATATTGGCCCTGATCATAACGGCTTCCCCATTCATATTTCGTGTGTCCATGCATGGACAAGACCAAAGGGAATGGTCCTTCACCAACGGTGGGCCAATATAAATTGCCGGTCACGTAATAACCTGGAATGGCTTCAAAGGCGACATTGTCGATGGCGTAGCCTTCGGCGTAATGCCTTTGACCAACAATCGGGTTAAGGGGTGTTCGTTTTGGCCAGGGAACAAGCCCCATGTTTTCACGGATGCGTTGGCGCAAATGGGTGGCTTCTCGTTCCCATTCGGTGCGATTGTGCACATGGGCTAAGACATGATCTAAGGCTTGTTGACCTTGTTCTGGCGTCAGCCAATTACCGCGTGCCCCAGTATCTGGAGCTTTTCGTTCAGGTACTCGAGGTAACCACGTGGGCACAGGGACATCACCAGCACGCAGGAGAGTGAAACTGATCATAATAAGCAGGCTGGCGCGAAGGTTCATGGTACTAAAATACGGAAAGCCAGTCG